>NZ_DASYZI010000147.1:0-31324 GCF_035946395.1 Actinocrinis sp. | reverse complement strand
TCCTTGATCAAGTTCTGTGAGAAGACTCGATTCAAGAACAGGGGCCGTCGTGCTGTCCAGGCCTTCCCCGCAACTCACAGCCTGTGAATTACTTCCGATGACCAGCACGAACGCGAATGAGGCTTATGAATAGGCCTCCAGATCCGAGGGCGCGCGCACCTCGGGCCGCCCCATCCGGTCGGGCAGAATGTCGCGCAGACTACGCACCGCGTCGCCACGGATGTACAGCCGGTTGCGGGCGACGAGGTTGTCGAACCCGACGGCCGGCACTCGCTTCGCGAGGAACTGGTGCAGTTCGGCCGGAGAGAACTGAATCAGTTGCTTCTTGCGTCCGCTCGGGTCGGTCGCCGCGAGGGTGAGGTTCACCGGTTTGAGGAGCCAATTGTCCATCAGATGGCCGCTGCCGACGAACGGGTCCCCCTGCGCCACGTCGTACACGATCAGGTTCGACGTCGCGAGTTCATTGAGCCGGGCCTCGATCACCGCGTCCGTAGGCGCCGCCGCGGCGCGCGGGTTCGTCTGCGGAAGGCGCAGCGCGATGGCGCGCCGGCGCAGTTCGTACAGGTGGGTGAAACTGATCAGCCACGCCGCCACCGCCAGGATGGCCAGCGTCGCCAGCACGTCGCCGGTCGCGGCGGCTCGCGACGCGTTCATCGAGCTCTCGGCCCACAGAGCTGCGCCCGCGACGATCCAGATGCCCGCAAGCAGGCGGTCCCGGCGGTAGGTCAGCCGGCGGGCCGCGACGGCATGCCGCAGGAGCGCGACGGAGTCGACGCCGAACGAGGGGCAGACAGCGTGCAGCGAATCCCGGGAGAGCATGTCGATCACGTGGCCACGGAACTCTGGATCCAGATAGGACGCCGCACACAGATAACGCGTCGCGACGTCCTGCGGTGCGTTCGGCAGTTGGGGAAGTGTCACGAACCGGTCCCTCGGGCGATTTCGATGCGCGCACCATGCGGATTCTTCGATTGTCCCGGAGCGGCCCGGTTTCCGCAGGGTTTTACGATACTCCGATCCGTGCAGCGTACCGCCGGTCGGCCGCGGTGCGCACCGGATCGGACTGCGGATTCGGTCGCCCGGTTCCCTACGGTTCAGGCGACGCGGCCGGTGCGCCGAACCGTGTCGACCACCGTGCTGAACCCGTTCTTGACCGCGCTGTCCCGGATCATCCGGAATCCGTCGCCGTAGATGGGGTCCGGGTCATCGCGCAGCCTTTCCATGAGCAGTTTCGCGCGGGGTTCGCCGCGGTGCTCCCTGAGGTAGCGGTATGCCATCGCCTGGCACAATCCCTCGCATATTCGGTCCGAAAGCGGCGGAAACGCGTTCTGCACCAGCCAGGCGTGCATGCATTCGTGGACGACGGTCGCCCCGAACTGCCTGCGGACGAGCCCCTTCACGATCGTGATACTGACGACGTGGTCGGCGACATACTCGGTCAGACCGGCCGTGTTCTGGTGGCCGCCGCGCTGCGCCATCTGCGCCCGGTCCGCGAGGCGCACCCGCACCGGCACGTTGAGACGCAGGTCCAAGCGGTGCATCTCGTCCCTGATGCCGGGGATCTCGCGGGCCGAATCGGTCCGGGTCAGGACGGCGTCCCTGACGCAGAAGGCGCACAGTTCGGCGGTCGGCTCGGCGGCGTCGGCCGGCGCTCCGCAGAAACGGCAGGCCGCAATATCCTGATGGGCTTCGCAGAAGGGTACGCCGAGCGCACTGACGCAATAGCGACCGAAAAGTCCGCGCCCGCAGAAAAAGCAGCGAGCCGGGGCGCTGAAGAGGCTCGCCAACGGCGCAGCCGGAAGTGTAACGGTTTTGCGACGCGCCGATGAGCGGATAATCCTTCCGTTAGCTTGGTAGAGAGAGGCCTGACACGGTGCTGAACGAGGAACACGGTGCTGAGCTGGTTCGGAGCACCCGTGCGTCCACCGCGGCGGACTGAGGAAGCAGTCCCATTCGGGCGGGGAGGGGCAGTCCATGGATTTCACCGAGCTGACGAGTTCCGCCGACCTGGCGACGGAACTCAAGGCCGCCGGCGGAAAGCTCGACGAAACGTCGCGCACGACGCTGGAAGTACTCGTCGACGACCTGAGAAACTCGGTGAACCTGGACCGGTGGGCCGAGATCGATCTGGCGGGCACGCTCGCCAGGCCAGAGAACTTCGTACTCGACGAGCCGCGCAAGCCTAGCCGGTACCGGCCGGGCTGGCTGCCGCACGGTGCGACCCTGGAGCGGACCGCGGAGGCGGTGCTCGGCATCTTCGTGTTCATCCCGCTGCTGATCACCTGGCTGGGGCTCTTCTCCGCCGCGCATGCCTACGGCGAACTGGCGTCCAGCGACAAACTCCAGGCGACGCGGCCGTTCCTACAGCTGTGGGAGTCGGGTTTCGACGGCCGGCTCTCGCACTGGCTCTGGTTCGGCGACGTCGCCGGCTTCGCCGTGTTCTTCATCAGCATGCTGCTCCTGTTGGCGCTGCTGCATTCGCTGAGCCGGTACTGGACGCAGCGGGCTGAGGATCACCGGCGCGGCGAGGCCGACCAGGCGAGTGCGCGGCTCGCGGCGCTGCTCACCCGCACCCAGCTGAACCTGGTCGGCTACCGGCTGACCTCGCCGGCGCAGTTCACCAACGCCCTGTCGCAGTCTGCGCAGATGCTGCGCGACCTGATCAACGACGCCCGCCTGGCGCAGGACTCGGTGACGACGGTGCTGGCCGAGGCGGCGCGGATCAGCACGAGCCTGGACAACGCCGCCGACAAGATGAACGGCGCGACCGAGAAGATGAACGGCGCTACCGACGTGATCGGTGAGGCGGCGACGCGGGTGACCGAAATCCTGCGTGAAGGTACCGGCGCGCTTACAGAAATCCTCAACAACGGGACGACCGCGCTCACCGACGCCCAGCGCACCGGCGCGGCCGAGCTCAAGAACGTCGTCGACGAGGGTGTCAAATCCTTGAGAGAGGGGCAGCAGGCGGCGCTGGACGCGATGGCCGAGTCCACGCAGGCGGGTGTCAAGGCACTGGATTCGACCCGGACCATGACGCAGCAGGCGGTGGCCGCCGCGACCCAGGCCACGCAGGACGCGGCGCGCCAGAACGCTGATGCGCTGCACGGCGTACAGGACCGCCTCGGCCAGGCCGGCGAGCAGGTCGAGGCGGCGGTGCGGGACCTGACGGATGTGCAGCGGCAGCTGAGCGAGCGCTCGGACCGGGTCGCACAGGCGGCGGAGCAGATGGCCGACTCGATGCTGGTCACCGCACGGCAGAGCTCGGATTCGGCGCGCCAACTCGTGGACCAGGCGAACATCTCGCTCGGCGAGCTGACCAACGTCGTCGACCGCTGGGACCAGGCCGCCGCGCACTGGGTGGCCGCGTCTCGCGTGGTCGAGCAGCGCATCGGCCCGCTGGCCGACGGCTCGGCGAACGGCCACGACGGCATGGCGGCGGCGCGCGGCGGCGGGCGGTGAGCCGCCGGACCCCGACCGGCCCGCCGCGCCAGAACCGGCGCGCGTACACGATGATCGCGCTGGCCGGCTGGCTCTTCGCGGACCTGATGCTGGTGATCATGGTGGTGGCGATGGCCAGCCAGGCCGATCCGCTCGCGGCGCCGGTCAAGCAGGTCGTGCACAGCGCGTCGCCGAAACCGAGCCCGTCGCCGAGCCAGACGGCGCCGCGCACCCTCGACCTGCACCCGGTACGCATCCACGTCGACGGCCCCGGCGACAGCGACCAACAGCTGATCGACCAGATCCAGGGCAAGCTGCGGCCGCAGCTCGGCAGGCAGGCGGGTATGGTGCTCACCTTCGGCGACGGCCCGTGCCTCAGCCTGGACACGGACTACGCGACGCGCATCAATGGGCTGTTGAACCGGGTCGATCCGCAGGCCAGTCCGGTGATGTTCCCGGCGAGCACGGTAACGCGGCCCTTCATCAGTGGTGGCGGCGGCGGAGACTGCTCCGACCAGGAGGCCACCGGGGCTGACCTGGACATCTACTACTACACGTCGGCATCCTGAGGTGGCCGCGAAGCTGACCGCGCCGCGGTTCCCGGGGCTGCCCGGCTATCCGCGGCTGGCGGCGGGACTACGCGAACTCGGGCTTCGGCACACGGCCGAGCTGATCGCGCCGGAAGCGATGCAGCGGCGCGGGCCACATGCCGGATTCCGGATCCTGGACGGCTTCCGCGTGCAGCGGGCGGGCGGGGGCAGCGACTGGTGGCTGATGGACCGGGTCCTGCTGGCCGAGGCGCGCGGCCGGGCCGAGCTGCGGTTCCCGAGTCATCCGACGCTCGTGCAGGAGCTGTTCGACCTCATCGACGCGGCCATGAGGAAGGACGTCATGGCCCTGCGGCACCTTGAGCTGTATCAGCTGCTGGTCATACTCGGCGAGCGCGGCTCGGTGGTGCGCGACCGGCACGTGACGAAGCTCGGAGTGGAGGAGAAGGAAGCCCTCGAAGTCGCCGCGCTGGCTTCCGGGACACCGCGGTTCGGCGCGCCGGCGCAGGACGCCGCGGAACGGTTGCTGGACGAAATGCTCGAAAGGCGGCTGCGCACGGCGGCGCGGACGGCCGAGGCGATTCCGCGAGGCCACGGCGACGAGCGGCTCGCCCGGCTGTGCGCGGTCGTCCGGGAGCGTGCAGCCGCGGCGGACGAGTTCCTGGCCGCCGCGGCGCGGTCGGCCGAGAACGGCGACTTCGCCGGCGCCGCACGATCGCTCCGGCGCGCGGCCGACCGAGCGCTCGATGATCCACGACCACGCGCCGAATTGCTTCGCTTGGCGCTGCGTTCCGACACGGCCTCGGGCGGCGATTCGGCCGCCGACGCGGCGTTCACCTCACCGGTTACCGTTACCGGGACCGAAGCGGACGCGAGCATCGACATATCAGTACGTTGTGCTGCCCCGCGGCGGCTGGGGAGCGGCGAAGCGCCCGAATACGAGTTCTGGCGGATAAGCGGTGGTGACCTCGGCTCCGCCGTTCGCGTGGCCGTGGTGGCAGACCTGGCCCAGCCGGTGCTCGACAAGGGAATCGGCCTCGGCGAGACCGTGAACTACGCGGTGATCCCCTGGCGTGCGGGGCGAATATGCGGCCCCGTAGTGGCCAGCGCCCCGTACCTGAGTGCGCCGGATGTGCGCTCGCCCCATCTCGTGCCCACGCCGTTCGGCGTACGAGCGCGCTGGCGCAGAGCCACGCAGGTGAGCCAGGTGCGGGTGATGCGTTTCGGGCCGGGCGACGGGGCCGAGGGCGTCGCGGTGGCGTCGAGTGTCGATGGGTTCGACGATGCCGTCTCGGGCCACGGCGAGTACCGCTACGAGGTGCGCTGCGGCTATCGGGACGCCCGCGGCGCAGAGGCGTGGTCGGCCGGCTGGACCGGATCGGTGCAGTTGGCGCGGTGGCCGGCGCCGGTGGAGATCGTCCGGGTTGAGGTCCTTGAGGACGACGCGGAACTGGTCGGGGCCGGCGCCGGACGAGCCGGGAACGACGACGGCCTCCAGTCGGTGCGGGTGAGTTGGCGCATCACCGGGGCCGGGGACGGCCGGATGACCGTGTGGCCGTACACCGCGCGCGAGCGCGGCGACGACATCAGCCACTTGATCAGCAGGCTGCCCGAGTCACTGCCCGAGTCACTGCCCGAGTCACTGGCCGACGAGCCGGGAGGCGACAACGAGCAACGGATCACGCCCGAGTCGATCCGCAGCGCGGTCGTCACCGCGGTACCCGGTGCGCCGCTCCGGCTGACCGGCGTCTCGCTGCTGGGCCCGCGGGCCGTCGCCGGTGACAGTGTCCTAATATTCCTGCCGGCGCCGCGCCGCGAGGCCGGCGAGCCCGGGCTTTGGGCACGGCGGGTGAACGATGCCACCGGGGAGGCGTTCTTCAGCTGGCCGGAGCCGGCTGCGCTCGTGCGGATGGTGGTGGAGCAGGAAGGTCGGAAACCGCTGAGCATGGTGCTGCCGCGCAGTTCGGCACGAGAGCGCACGGTGCCGTTCCCCGTGGGCCGGGCAACCGTGCACGTGAGCGTGACGCCACTGGTCCGGCCGGATGCCGACCTGGCCCATGCCGAAGCATTGACCGGCGAAATACCGGCGCTGCCCGATCCCGTCCCGCCGGCGCGGCCAAGCGCGGGAACCATCGCTCTTCCGTTCCAGCCAGCCGCGGCGTCTCCCGCTGCGAAATCCCCAGGTTCGCCGGTGAACTGGCCGGTACCGGCCCCGTCGCAGTGGAATGACCCGTACTTGCCGACTCCTGCATTCCCGTCCTACCTGCCGTATCCGCCCGCGCAGCTTCCACCGCTGGAGCAGCCCATCCCGCGGCCCGGTCTGTTGTCACGGATATGGCGGTTCCCACGACTGGTCATATGGGCGGTCACGCGAATCGTGCTGCGCGCCTTGATGTTCGTTCCACGGCGTATTCGCTCGCTGCTGCGCCGGCATCGCGCGACCCATCCCTGATCAGGCAACTGACTCCAGACAGCTCGCGACGGTAACGCCGCCACTCGCGGCATCGCCTTCACGCTGTTGTCACCACTCGATCGTCACTTCTCGCGGTAGAGGGCCTCCACGCCGTCGCCGAACTCGATCAGCAGGCCGGGGCGTAGGTTGGCGCGCTTCCCGGGCGGAACGTCCTGGAGCGAACGAGTGGCCTCGTTGTGCACACGCCAGGGCTTGCTGGTGGCGTTGCGCAGCCCGAACCGCCCCTTTTCGGTCGGGTGCGCCTCGACCTCGCCGACTACCCGGGAGTAGTCGTGCTGGCTGACGGTGCGCCGCAGGTGGTGCTCGTATACCTTCGCGTCCTGCGTCAGGCGGATGGAGCGCGACACCCGCCGCAGCCGCTCGTCCCTGACTATCTCCAGGCGCGGCGGCAGGTCGACCGTACGGTTGCACTTCCAGCAGGTGACCGGGGGCGGATTCGCGCCGGGGTCGATGTAGTTGGTGCGTCCGCAGTGTCCGCATTCGACGATGCTGTCGTAGACCTGGCTGAACGTGTCGCGCCACACAGTCTCGCGCACCCGCTGCTCGGGCCGGGCCAGCCCGATCGTGAAGGCCTGGGTGAACAGGTTGCGCAGCACGGGCGGGCAGACCCGCCAGTTCGCGATGACAGTGTCCTGCTCGCCCGGAACCGGCCGATTCGAGGCGTCGCCGGGATCGAAGAGGAACACGGGCTTGGTGCCGTAGAGGCGCTTCATGGCCGCGTCGTCGAAGCAGCGGATGTCGAGTTCCGCCTTGCCCGCCAGCGGATGATGGTTCATCAGCAGCATGAACAGGAGCACGGCCAGCGCGTGCAGGTCGGTCTGCACCGTGGGGCGGGCGTTCGGGTCCTGACGCATCAGCTCGGGGGCCATGAACTCGCTCGTGCCCCAGATGCCGGTGTCCTTGTTCTCCTCGACCGCGTTGTCGTTGTCGCAGATGAGGATGTCGCCGTTGGCGGGGTTGAAGAACAGGTTGCCGTAGTTGATGTCGCGATACGCCCGGCCCTGGGCGTGCAGCGCCAGGAAGGCCTCGGCCGTGTTCAGCGCCACGATCGTCAGCTTCCTGCTGTTGATCCCCTTGACCTCGCGGCGGAAGAGCGCGGGCAGGTCGTGGAAGTCCCTGGGCCGCACCGCCATGAGGTAACCGAACGCGCCGGCGCGGTCGGCCGGATCGGTGACCAGGGCCTGCGGCCACAGGAATCGGGTGTCGTTCAGCCGCCGGCCCACCAGCGTCTCGATGATCTCCCGCTGGCCCGGCGTGGCCATGTTCGCGTGGTACCACTTGACCGCGCGATCGCCCCTGTCGGTGGAGACCCGGTAGACCTCGCCCTGCGCGCCGGAGCCGAAGGTGTCCTCGACGCGCAGCTTAGCGCCGCCCGGGGTGGTCAGGACGTGGCCCTTTGGGAGCTGTCCGTTCACGTGGGTGCCTCGTTCTCCATCCGGTATTTATGTCAGGTGTCTGCGGGTGCCGGGTTCATTCGCCGGCGTAGACGCCGACGAGTGTGGTGTCGTCGCCGGACTTGCCGGCGGCGCGGGTGAGCCAGCCTTCGAGCAGGAGCCTGACTTTATCGATACCCTGCCGCTCCAGGGCACTGTGGACGTCGGTGGCGAATTTCAGGTAGCCGCGCTCGTCTTCGAAGCTCTTCGAGAGCCCGTCGGTGTTGGCGATGAGCAACGGCCGCGGGCCGAGCGGCGCCATGGGCTGGCAGTGCACGCGCATCTTGACCCAGGGCTCCGGCTCGCACAGCGAGTCGGTGTCGTCGCCGTACTCCTCCTCCGCGGTGGCCAGCGGCCGACGGGGCGGGGCGCCCGCATCGGCGGAGGTGGTGATGTCCCCGTCGCCGACCTGCCAGCAGAACAGCAGTTGCTGTGTGACGACGAGGCCGAGCAGCGTGGTGCCGTAGGGGATGAGGTCGGCGCGGGTCGGGTTACGCTCCCCTGCGGCGGCCCCGTTAGCCGGGTGCCCGGCCTCGTAGAGCAGGGCGCGCTCCCGCCAGCGGTGACAGATCGGCCCGGCCAACGCGCGGGCCGCCGCGAACAGGGCCAGCCAGGTCGTCGGGTCCTCCTGCCGGTCCACCACGGTTCGCGCGAACGGCGTTACGCAGTCGGCGAACTCGCGTACGGCCCACCGCGAGCCCATGTTGCTGCGGAAGTGCGCGGCCGAGCCGTGCCCGTCCGCGACGGACAGCACGAGTGCCGCGCCGTCCGCCACGGACGCCGTGTAGAGCGAGTCCTGATTGAATTTCTTGTTGAGCCCGCGGACGGAACCTCTGAGCACGTGCCAGGCGGTCGGCCCGGAACCGGTCACCAAACGTCCTCGTCGTCCGTCGTCGGCGGGGCCTGCCACTGCTGGCCGGTGTTGCTCAGGGGGCTGTTCGTGTTCGGGGCGGCGTTGCTGGCGGCCTTGACGGCCATGGTGGAGGCCCAGCGGATCGCGGAGGCCAGCTGCCCGGCGTTGTGCACGAGCAGCGGTTCGAGCTCCGGATTGTTCAGGAACTCCTTGAGCATGCTCCGGTCGGCGTCATTGCCGATCGCGATCGCGATGCGCACGGCACGCTGGCCCCAGGGAGTCGCCTCGATGCTGCGCAGGCCGGCACGGTAGTCGTCCGTCGGCCCGCCGTCGGAGATCAGGGCCAGGACTGGGCGCAGCGCCCGCTGCGGCATGGTGAGGTTCCCCAGCTCGCGGGCCACGAGGTGGAACGCGGCGCCCATGTCGGTGACGCCGTCCGCGTGGACGTCCTTCCACGAGTACGAGGCCACGTCGATGGCCTGCTTGTCATGCCAGCTCGCACCGGTGTTGAAGGTCAGCGCCCGCACCATCAGCTTCGCGGCCGGATTCGACTTCGCCGCCGACTGCATTTCCGGCAGCGCCTCGCGGATCGCGAAGTTCAGCTCGCTGATCTTGTTCCCCATCATCGACCCGGAACAGTCGAGCAACCAGAAGAAGTGCACCGGCCGGTTGGCCATCGGGCCGCCGGGCATCTCCTCATCGGCTTCGATACTGCTCATCGCGCTGTCCCCTCCCTGTGATGCGTCGGCGGCGTCAGCCCCGGCCGACAGTGACGGCGAACCCGCTCGCCTGACCCGCGGACCCGTGTACGTGTGCTGTTGTTTCAGGATCCCACTGCGCGGCTTCGGGATCCCATTGTGTCAGGATTCCACGACAACCCGCCGCACGGCTCCTCCATCTCCTGGTTACCCCGGAGGATTCACCACGCAGTCGGCGGATCACCCTGTTGCTGCGTCGGCGGCGGCGATTGAGGTTGAGACTGTGGGTTCTGCTGTGGGTTCTGCTGTTGCTGTTGCTGCTGGTCAGGCTCCAACAACTGGTGTTTGACGCAGTGCTTTACCCAGCTCTCGACGATACGCTTGTCCGAGCGCTTGTTCAGCTGTTTCTGCACATTCCTGGCGCGTTTGGGATTGAGCCGGTACAAGGCCGCGTCAATCAGGTCATTGAGGAGCGAGCGGCCCGTGTCGCGGATGTTCGGATCGGGCGATGCGGCCAACTCGAACCACAGAACGAACCGGTCCGCGAGGAATTCCTCGTCCCCTGCCGTGAAGTAGTCGAGCACCTGCTTGCGGTGGCCCGGATGAGAGTGCATGTCCTTATACCGGCGCAACAGTTCGCCGCCGAAGCTCTCGGTCAGGGTCCGCCGCGCGGGGTCGTCGGTCAGCCGGTCCCCCTCGGCCGAGTAGAACTGCAACGCGATCACCTCAAGGGCGACTGCGTGCAGGCCGCCAGCGCCGGTCACCCGGCTGAACAACTGCTCGACCCGCTCGACGGCCTCGGGTAGGGCAACCCGCCTCGACGAGTGCAGCCGACTCAGCTCCTCCGCCAGCTCGATCAGCGTCTCATGCGTGGCATCGAGCTGAAGTTTGCTCTTGCGCAGCGCCTCGCCCAACTCGGTCACGTCAGAAAGGTCGCTCATCTTGAGCCGGGCCGCGTAATGGGTCAGCGAATCGACGGCATACGTGCCGATGCCCGAGGAAGCCAGCGCGGGCGAGGGCAGCAGCTTGACGAGGAAACGGACGTCCGCGGCAGTCAGCGCCGTGGGCCCCTGCTGCGGAAGGCTCAGATCCCAGAGCGTGCGCAGCCGCTGGACGTCGTCGGGCTTCCCGGACTGCTTCCACAGCGCCTCGAACCGCTGCACGCCGCCGAGCTGCGCGATCGCCGGCTCGGCGGATAGCCGCACGAGCCGGAGCAACGGCATGGCGTCGGTGATCCGCTGCGCACGCAACCAGTCGCCGCCGGGACCGCTGTGCGCCAGGGCGGCGCCCTGCTCCACGTCGCCGCGTCCGATCGCCTCATCGAGCCAGCGCAGCACCGCCTCGGTGAGCCGGTCGTCGGCGATCCGGTCGAGCAGGCCGAGGACTGCCGCGTGGTCGGTGACGGGATCGAACAACTCGCGGGCGAAGACGGGGGCGATCGCGGCCACGCGGGCGCTCCAGTCCACGCCGAGCGAGCGGGCCAGTACGAGTGCGCCCTCGATGTGTTCACGGCTCGTCGCGGCCGCCGGGTCGAACAGCGCCTCGATGTTCGCCGAGAACTCCGCCGCGAGCCCCTGGCACAGGTCGTCGGGGAGTGCCGGTTCCGCCGCCGGGTCGGCCCGCGTCCACAAGTAGACCAGTGGATCGGCGTGCACCGCCGCACAGTCGGCCAGCGCGGCCCGTAGGGCCCACCGGCCGAGCTGGAGGGCCAGCGCGGCGATGCTCGCCGGCGCGGCGCGGCGGTGCAGTGCCAGATAGGCGCGCTTGACGGCGGCGTCCATGCCGGGTGCGGCGGGCATGGCGCCCTCACTGGTCCGTGCGGCGACCCAGCCGGCCGTCTCGGCGAGCGCGTCGAAGTCCGGCTGGCCGGTCAACGCCGTGTTGACCGCGAGGCCGAGCCACTGCATGGCGACGAGCCGCGACTCCTGGTCCAGCTCGACGCGCTCGCGCAGGGCGACGACGGCCAGCCGCCCGGCGTCGAAAGGCTCTGATTCGTCCGGCCCGCCGTCGCGCAGCAGTTCGGGACGCCCGGCCAGCCAGATTCCGGCGGCGACCTCAGCCCAGGGATCGGTGGCGCGGCCACTGCGCCGGTTCTCACCGGTGCCGCGCACCCGGTAGGTGAATACGAGTTCGTCGTGTGTGTAGTCGAACTCGGCGCCGGGGGCCAGTCCGACGATCTGCTGGACTGCCAGGTAGGGGCGGGAAGCGGCGGTGGTGAACGTCAGGGCCCGGGCATAACGCTCCGGGAGCGAGGCCGCCAGCAGCGCGATCCAGCTGCGGGCCGGGCCGGCCTGGTCGCCGATCAGGATCTGCGGCCCCGCCTTCGCCGCGAACAGCTCGCGCACATCGGCGAGCAGCGAGGGCAGCATGGTCGCGTGGGCCTGTGCGAAGCGCACCAGCCTCGCGAGATCGGGGCTTGAGGCGGGCTCCAGCCACGCGCCGCGCAGCACCTCGCCCTCGGCGGGAGGATGCGGCCAGGACTCATCGGCCAATGCGTCGACCGGAGAGAAACCGCCGGACTTTGCGCCGTCGGGCACGTGAACGGCGAGAACCTCGTACGCCTGCTCCTGCTCCCCCTCCGAGACCGATGGCTGACTGACCCGGTACGCAAGGCCGCCGCCCTCGGGCAATCGCGTATAGGCGCAGGTGGCGCCTCCGGGCGGACAGCCGGCACCAACGAGCCAGCAAAGACGCTCAAGCATGGTCACGTCGAGGTCCGAGCCGGGCAGGGCTTCGAGGCCCGGCTGCCCATCACGCGCCGGGCGGAATGTGAGGTGGTGTACGGGCAGCGGCACGGGACACCTTGATCGGCAGGCGGACGCGGAATTCGCGATAATGAATGCAGCATGTCGAATACAGAGCGCGGCCGCGGTCGTGCTCCGCATTCACTTCCATTATGGTGTGCGCAGAACTCTGATGGGGGTCGTTTGTGCGAATCGGCGCACCCTCGCAGGCCATCGCCGTACCATGGAAGCTCTCAGCTCGTGGGCGCCGGCTTTCGCGTCCGGTCGCCCGAGGAGGCAGTCCATGACGATCAGCCGGCTGAGCTATAGCGCGGGTATTCACCCATCAAAGGGTTCATATAGCCCGTCGAAGCTCGACAAGAAGCTGCTTGATCGTGTGGAGCCGCTGTTCGATGTGGACGGCGACTGGCCGGCATCCCAGGCCTCGCTGTCGTACAGCCGGCTGCCGGACGGTAGTGCCCTGATCAGCCACGTGACCGGGCGGACGGCGCACGCGCTGTACCTGGACCGCGGAGTCGCGCAACTCAATGGTCTGCTGCCGCTGGAACTGTGGCGGTCGCCGACCTGGGAGCACTGGGACGAGGCGGCGCAGTCCACGCCGCAGTCCACGCCGCAGTCCGTGCCACAGTCCGGGCCGCAGCCGAAACCGCAGGAGCTGATCGACTACGCCCGCGGGATGAAGCAGGCGGCGAACGGACGGCTGGAGCGTTTCCTCGCCGACGTGCGAGCGTTGTTCGCGCCGACGCCGGGCCGACAGATCGTGGTGATCGCCCACGACTCGAACGACGTCGTCCGCCTCATCCGGATCGCCTGCGCGTCGCTGCCCACGGAGTTGGCCACGCGACTGACGTTCAATACTCGCTGCACCGACCCGTATACAGCCTTCCAGCAGATCGTCGGCGCACAGCCCCGGATGACGACGACGTTCACCGAGGCAGAGGCGCGGCACCAATACCGCGTCCACAATCTGCTCGGCGCCGGCGTGGAAAGCCCGGCGGCCGAGGTACCGGATCCATGGGCACAGAAGCTCGCAGCCAAGTGGTTCAAGGACGGCGTGACACCGCAGGAGGCCACAAAACTCTGGGTTCCTCCGCGCGCCGACATCGCGGAACAGTCGAAGAGCACGCAGCCGCCGACGGTCATGCCACCGAAGCAGCACCAAGCGCGCCAAGAACACGACGAGCAGGAAGAGCGACACCAGGAGGGCAAAGACCACCAGGAACGGGAACCGGCCGCCGCAGGACACCTCGCAGCACTGGTCGTCGATCCGCTCGCAAGGGCCGGATCCTGGCAGCTGCCGCCGATCCGGTCCGCCGACCCGCAGCCGCTGTTCGATGCGCTTGTGCGCAGTGCACCCAAGAACGTCGCACAGGTCTTGACTCAGTTCACCGACGTGAACATCGGTCGAATCCCCACCAACGTCGCCCAAATACTCGGCGCACGGCTGCGAAAAGACACCGACTTCATCGCAGCCTGCGAAGCCGCGCTGGCCGCGCTACAGGACGACCGGCTGCTGGCCGCGGCGTTTCGGGACCTGGACCGCCTGGCCCAGTTCGAGCCGCGCGGCATGCTGACCGGGCTCGGATTCCAGGCCATGGCCAAAGGTCCGCTGCGAGACCGCATCCCTGACGATTGCGGACGTCTGCGGTTCCTGATCCAGGCTGTCCGCGCGCAACTCTCGGACCCGGAGTCCGCACTCAGCCCGTCCAGGGCCGCGGGCCTCGATCCGGTTGCCAGCGCCCGCGCGATCCTGCGGATCCTGCGCGCGGCCCGTCTGGATCCGGACCACCGCGAAGGCTCCACGCTGGCGACCGTCCTGGCGCTTTACTGGCCGCCGCCCAAAGTCGTCCCGGCCTATGCAGCCGTGGAGATCACGGCCGACATCCGAAAGAATCGGCGCAGGCTCTCCGACGACGATACGCTGCGACGCCTCGCGGAGGCCGTCCTCATGGCGCCCTCCGTCAACGACGACGTGATCGGCTTGGCCGACTGGCTGCTGGAATTCCGGCTCAGCCCGCTACAGGACGGGGCCCTCTCGGTTCTTGCCGTCGCCGCCCGGATCGGAGAGGAACAGGCAGCCGACCAAGTGCGAGCGATGCTGGGCGAGATGATCGCGCCGCTGCGCGATGGCGACGGTGTTCGGCGGTCCGAGGCCGTGACACGGTGGTGGATCGGCCGCACGATCGACGCCCTGTTCCGCTCCCCCGCCGAGGAGCTGTGGATCAGCGCCGTGTCCTCGCTCGCGGTCTGCAACGACGAGAAGCTGCTGCGATATTACCGAGAGCGAGTGTGCGATCCCGGCGGTCCGATAGAAACCCTGGCCCAGAACTCCGAAGTCCTCAACCGCGCCGACACCGCCTGGAGGCAGGCTCCGGACGCGAGCGCGTACTGGATGACGACACGCCACGAACTGTCGAACTGGGTTGAGCGGATGCGGAAAAAGGACCGGGCGACGACGCGCGGAAAGAACCGCGCCGCGGCGAGACCGGATGAAACCCATCGAAAGCCGTGAAGGCGAGTGGCCCGTCAGCTGCGTTCGGGCCGTCGAAGCGCAAGGAGGAACCCGTGCAGACGGAGACGGACGGCCCGGCCGAGATCCCGCCGTTGCACCTCGTCTGGCTGCTGGACCGCTCGTCCTCGATGGTCGAGGCCGGGAAGCAGTTCGCGGCGCGCTTCGCCGTGAGCGAGTACGTCGCGGGGACGCGGCAGGACGCGGCCACCGGTGCAGCCCCGCCGTACGCCGGGCCGACGCTGGTGAGCGTGCTCGGCGTTTCCGCCGGTGTGCGTTGGCTCTGCGAGTCGACGCCGCTGGAAGACTTCGGCTGGAACGACTCGTGGTCGGCCGGGCCGCCGGTGAACGCCACCGATCTGGGTGCCGCGTTCAGAGAAGTCGCCGACCGCTTGGCCGTTCTGTCCATGCCGCAGCGCTCGCCGGCCGCAGTAATCGTCCTGATAACCGACGGTCAGCCGACGGACGACTGGCGCGCCGGCCTGCGCGCCCTGGACGCGACCGCGCGGGGCCGGTCGGCGGTCCGGCTCGCCGTGCGGATCGGAGACGACGCTCAGGACCAGGTGATGCGCGCATTCTCACCCCAGCGGGACTCATGCGGCAGCATGGACGCAAGATACGAGGTCACAGCCGCCCTTTATGATGCTGCGCACCCTCTGGAAGCCGATGTGGACGCGGCGCACCGCCCGTCGTTGGAAGACGAGTTCGGCCTCGACGATTACGTGAACGACCACGACTACGACGAGGAAGCGAGCATCGCGTGGTGAATGAGGTCGGCACCAAGCCGACGGCCGGCACGCGTCCCGTCGTACTGAACCGTTCCTGTATGGGGGCGAACAAGCAGCAGAACCAGGACTGGTTCGCGATCACCCGGCTCTCGCTCGCCCAGCCCGGCGACCAGGCGACGCTGCTCGCCGTCGCGGACGGCCACGGGTCGAAGGAATACCGGCGCAGCGATCTCGGCGCTCGCTACGCGGTACGGGCCTTTCAGGACACTGCTGCCCACTTCTTCGCCGGAACCGATCCGGCGTCGTTGCCGGAGTCGGTGGCGAAGAACGAGTTCCCGAGGGAACTGGCGCTGCGCTGGCGCCGGTTCGTGGTGTTGCAGGCGGCCAACAACCCGCCCGACGGCGCGCTGCCTGATGCCGCGGGCGAGCAGAAGGCCACGAGCGAAAGTACCTTTCTGCTGTACGGCAGTACCCTGATCGCGGTGTTGGTCGCGCCGAACCTGTTCGCGGCCTGGCAGATCGGTGACGGCGACCTGTTCTTCGTCGGCGCGAAGCGTGAGCCGCGCCTACTGCTCCCGCAGAAGGGCCCGGACCTCGGCGACGAGACCGACTCGCTGTGCCACAAGGACGCGGCAAGCCGCTTCCGCGTGCACTGGCAGCCGAACGTGCGGCCCGCACTGGTCAGCCTGTCCACCGACGGCCTGTCGAAGAGCTTTGCGGACCACGACGGCTTTCGCGGCTTCTGTGTCGGCCTGTTCGAGCGACTGGAACGCGGCGATCACGAAGCGGTGGAGAACAGCCTCCCGACCTGGCTCGCGCGCGCGGCGAACCACTCAGGCGACGATACGACACTGTGCGCACTCTACGACCCGATGGCCCTCGGGCGTGCTTGAGAAGTAGGGCCGGATCACCGGAACACATCAGAGTCCAGACACCTCAGATTTCGTCAGTACCAACGACGATCGCCCGCAGCCAGCGCGAAGAAAACAGAACCCTGATTATTCGTTTCGCGCGCCGCCGACCGTACGGCACCGGCATGGCATCGCGTTGCATGTGTGTGGCGCGAGCGTTGCCACCCCCGTGCACCGACACACGTATGCGAAGAGTCCCGCACAAAGAGTCCCATGCAAATGTCCCGGTTGAGGCGCCACGAGCATGGCGCCTCAACCGGGACTCGCCGGGGAGACTCAGACGACGTCGAAGGCGTTCTTGCGGTTACGGCGACGCAGGAAGACCAGGCCGCCGGTCGCGGCCATCGCGGTGGCGGCGCCGCCGACCGGGGCGCTGATCATCGGGACCGGCTGAGTGGCCGGGGCGCCCTGGCACTCGGCGTGGCCGATGATCAGGTTCACCGCCTGGCCGTTCACCGCGGTGATGTGGACGGCGTTGACGTTCAGGTCGCCTTCGGCATCGGTGAACTGCTCGTTGAACACCGCCGTGCCGAGGCCGGGGATGTTCACGGTCGTGTTGGGCGCGGCGTTGGCCGGCAGGGCGGTGTCGGTGCCCCCGGCGGACGCGGTGCCGCTGGTGATCGAGCCCGAGCCGGTGGCGCCGGACGGGTCGGCGGAGCAGGTGGCGCTGACACCGTTGAGGGTGATCGTGCCGGGATTGAGTGTGACTGTCAGGTTGTCCACCGTGGCCGACGCGGACGCGGTCCCGTCGGTCGGGCTGCCGGCGGTGGTCGCGGTCAGGGTGGAGTTCGTGGAGAACGCCCCGCTGTTGATCCCGACCTGGGTGTTCGTACCGCCGGACGGGAACGTCGACTGCGGCGTCGGCGTGACGATGAAGCCGCAGTGCCCGCATTCGGCCACGACGTAAGCCATGGAGGTCGGCGAGGTCGCGGCGCGGGTTTGGTGATGCTGCATGGTCAGCGTCGCGTAGGCCGGAGCCGCGGCGCCCACCAGGGCGCCGAGGGCCACCGTGCCCACGGCGAGGCGATAGTACCTGCGTGATCTCATCAGAGGGCGCACTTTCTACTCGGGGGATATCTGTCAAGTAGCTGGCATATGAGACGATTCCCGCCCCGGCCCGGCGAAGCAAGCTGGTGACAGCGTGTTGCGAATGCTCGCGGCCGAAAATCATCCACGCGGCTCAGTGCATTTGCAGCGGGCCGCCTTCAGGCCGGTTCCAGGGCGATGCTGGGATCGGCGGGGGCGTCCGCGGCTTCTTCATCCGCGGTGCCACGCGGCAGTGGGACGTCGTGCTCGGCGTCCGGCGCCGAAGCGGGCCTGATCTGGTCGGCGGCGGCGAACGCCGCGAACACCAGCGGTCCGAGCAGCATCGTGCCGAGGACCACCGGGAGCATGTGTTTCTCAAGGTCGCTGTCGCCCTCGGTGAGCATCACCGTCCAGAACTGGGCGATCGTCGCCACGCCGACACTCGCAAGCAGCACGCCGACTCCGCGCGCCCTGGCGGGAGCCGACCGCCTACGCGCCAGCCGGACGCCGCCGATGGCCGCCCCGATCCACAGACCCGGGATCACCACCCAGCGGAACGGTTCGGTGAGCGTGAACGCCGCCGAGGCGATGCACAGCCGGCAGTCCTGCTCGTACGGAGCGGCATCGCTGCTCGCCTGGTAGTTGCCGAGATAGGACGGACGGGTCGCCGCGACGCCGGCCAGACCGCGATCGGCGACGCCGAACAGCCGCAACGGGTGCGTCGCGTAGAAGGCCAGGATGTCGCCGAACGTCGCCCGGTGCACGAATCGCGGATAGTCCGGCAGCGTCGCGGCCGAATTGTCGGCGACGATCGACGAGCCCGCGGCCGGGGCGAAGTCGGCGGGCAGGTGGAGGGCGCGCAGGTCACCCTGCACGTTCGGGCTGTGTCCCAGGATGCTCGTGAACACGTCGTCGTAGCGGGTGATCTCGTTGAGCCAACGAGGCTGGTGCCGCTGGAACTCCACGGTCCCGCCGACGAGCAGCACGCAGATCACCAACGCCGGAGTGCGCACCGCGGCCCACCGCAGGAACCGGCGCGCCCGCTCGGCTTCGCGGCGCGCGATCCGGTTCCCGGGCAATCGCCGCGGCAGCCACAGCCGCAGTGACAGCGGCAGCCCCGGTCGAAGTCGGCGTCGGAGTCGGCGTCGGAGTTGGAGTGTCGGGATGTGCGGTAGCGGCGAAGCCGGGATGCGCACTGCGATCCGGCCGGGGATGCGTCGTGCTCGTGAGACTCCACGATGCCTGATCAGGCGCCTGGACGGCCGCAGCAGCAGGACCGGCACGACGACCAGCAGCAGGCTCGCCATCTGGGTCTTCGCGCCGATGGTCCATGCGGCGACGGCCGCGACCAGGACGAGATCGCGCACGCGGACCCGCTCGCGGCCGAGCAGGCGCAGCAGCGCCGGGATCAGCAGCAGCATGCCGAGCACCGCGGCGGGCTCGCTGAACGGGGAGATGAAGTACGGGGCGACGGCGCTGTCGGCGACGGCGAGGCCGATCCCGGAGGCGATCAGGACCCTGGCCCACATCGGGCCCGGCAGTTCGCTCACCGTCCAGCCGATCGCGGCGGCGACGCAGAGCGCGAAGATGATGCCCAGCATCCGCAGGTCCAGGGCTCCGGGCAGGCCGAAGAACCCGGTGAGCAGCTTGGCCAGCAGCAGCGGGAAGTACTCGGTGGACAGATACGGCTGCCCGCTGCCTCCCGCGCTGCACGATTCGCCGTACCACGTGTAGCTGTCGTAACGCGGCGTCAGATACGCCCACAGCGGTTGGCTCGCCGGAATCGGATGCGGCGCGACACCGAGTTGGCACATGAGGCGATGGCCGTCGAAGTTGTCCGCCATCCCGACCGCGCCGCCCAGGAACAGCCGGGCCAGCATGATCAGTCCCCAGGCCACGCCGGTGCTGACGGCCGGCTCGCTGCGGGCCAGCGTCAGCGCGCCGCGCAGGAGCGGGCGCACGCGCCGCGGGGTCAGTTTCCAGGCGAACTCCCGCGCCCGGCCGGCGTAGATCTGCACGCTTTTCCCGTTCACGCTGCTTTCCTGTTCACGGTGCGTCCCTGTTCACGCCGCACCCCTTGTCCCGGTGCGCCGCACACTTCCGGTGACGGGCCGTCCGTTCGTCTGCGCCACCCAGCAGTAACCGGTGGTGCTGTCGCGGTGCGGGTAGTCCCCGGGCAACTCCGGTTCGAGGATGAGATCCGGGCGCCGGTCGAGCGGCGCGCCGACGTACGCGGCGGCTTCCTGCCGGCAGACGTTCTTCACCTTGCCCAGCAGGTAATTGCCGTCGCGGGTCAGTTCCACGGCGGAGAATTTGACGGCGGGATACACGAGTTCCGCCGTGTGCAGGCCGTCGCAGGGAACTTCGGTGTAGCCGAGCCGGCACTGGCGGAAACGCGCGGCCGGCGAACGCACGATGTCGCGCAGCGACCGGGAGATCGTCGCGAGCGTTTCCATGGTGCGCGGCCCGATCAGCGCGTCGCACCGCACCCGCCTGACCCCGGCCCGCCATTCCGGCACGCTCGGAATGATCTGCAACACGATGATGTCGCGGGTGATGTCCGGGGGCTCGGCGCCGAGGAAGTCGGCCATCCTCGCCGCGGAGCACGCGCCGCGCAGCGACGATTCGAGCCACAACGGGCTCGGCCGCTCGCCCTGGCGGGCGACCGCGCCGGTGATCGCGACGTCCGCGTACGTCTCGCTCTGATGCGGCTCGCCGCACGGCACGGGCGGGGAGGTGTCCGAGGCGTACATCGGATCGGTCTCCACGAACTGGTCGAGGCGGTGGCAGGATCCGACGGTCCAGGTCGTCTTGTACGAGCCGACGCCCATGCCCACGTGCTCCAGATTCAGCGAGCCGCACCCGGACAGGGACAGCACGCCGAGAGCCGCGACGAGCGCTCGGCAGTACCTTGGCATGCTGCGTTTTGACTCACTGAGTCTTGGCGCGCCGAGTCTTGGCACGCCACGTCTTGACGTGCAGTGCCTTGATACACAGTCCTCGGAAACACAGTGCTCAGAAACGCAGCGCTTTGGCATACAGCGTCCTGACGACATCAGCGCACCGCCATTTCGGGGACTGCCTTCGCCGGAGCGGCCGGGGCGGCCATCTCCGCGTTGCGGCGGGTCTTGGGCCAGGAGGAGCGGCGGGTTGCCAAGCGGGCGAACGCACGCCACGCGATCACGTAGCTCAGCCACGCGTACACGATCAGCCCGGCACCGATGGCCACGGTGTGGCGCCGGCTGATGCCGGGCGCGCACCGGCGCCGGTAGAGCCAGGCCCACACGGCGAACTCGCCGACCCCGATGAGCAGGTAGAGGAGCAGCATCGCCGCGCCGCCCTCGCGCAGGAACGACTCGGTGAACTGCGGGTAACGCGCGGCGTTGGCCAGCAGCACGTACATCGGCGCGGGGTACACGATCGTGCCGATCATTTGCAGCCACGGCTGGGCCATGAAATAGCTGACTTCGAGCAGGCCGCTGTTGGTGAACCGCGGCGACGCCCACACGCGCCGCAGATATCCGAGGCACTGCATCGAACCCTGAGACCACCGGGTGCGCTGCACCAGGAGGCTGCGAAGACTCCACAGCGCCTCCTGGTCGACCCAGGCGTCGGTGGTGTACGCGATGCGGTGGCCGGCGAGCATGAGGCGCAGCCCGATCTCGTAGTCCTCCAGCAGCGCGTTGCCCCAGGGACGTCCGGTGCCCGCGGCGACGTCGTCGAGCGCCGCCAGGCGTGCGGCCTGGCCGTTGCCGCCGAGATTCACCGTGGCGGTGCGCTTGCGCAGCATCTGCATCGCCGAGATCGGACCGCGGAACTCGACGTCCTGGAGCCGGGCCAGCAGCATCGCGAACGAGTTCGCCACCGGCCCGCGGCCGGGCAGCGGATTGCGATGGTCGCGGTTCGACATGCGCACTTCCACCTGAACGGCCCCGATGTGCGGATCGCCGAAGACGTCACTGCCCGCGCAGACCCCGAGCAGGTTGGCCGAGGGCCGCCCGTCCGCGTCGACTACGCACAGCACGACGCGCTCGCGTTCCGCCTCGGCCGACAGGCTCGCGCAGATCGCGCCGTACGCGGCGTTGAGCGCATCGCCTTTCCCTGTCCGCGCCTCGGGCAGGACGCGGCGTACCAGATGCATGCGGTCGTCGCGTTCTGTGGCGCTCTCCACGATCAGTGCCGTGCTGTCCACGGAAGCGTCGTCGATCACCCACAGGTGCGCAGCCGGAAATGCATTGCGCAGATAGTCGATCGTGCCGCCGATGACGGTCGCCTCGTCCCGGCACGGAATGAGCAGGTGCCAGTCGAAGTCGGCCGGATCGCCGGGAACGCCGGGGCGGTGCCGCAGGAAAGCCGTGACCAGCGCCACGACGTACGCCAAGAAGCCGAAACCGAAAACCAGTGAGAGGATGACGCAGATCTCAAGCAGATCCATGGATCCGGAACCCCGTTGCTTTCGTTCGTCATGTGGCCCGGACACGGCCGCGGCCGCGATATCCGAGCACGAGCACGAATGAACCCAGCGCGGCTGCCAGACCGAGCAGCATGAGCACCGAGCCGAACAGCGTGTGCCCCCAGCCGAAACCCGCCGCCACGCCCCACCAGTCGACCATCGCGGCGATCATCACGAGACGCACCACGTTGATGAAGACGACGAGCGAGCCCGCGATCGCCGCCGCGAACAGGACCCGCAGCGGCGAGACGTTACGCAGGGACAGCAGCACCCCGGTGAGCAGGAGGATCGGCGCGAGCAGCAGTACGCTGCTGCACCCCAGGGTGATCTGGAGGCCCAGCATGTGCGACGGACCCGTGCCGCGGAACGCGAAGAACATGGTCTGCTGCGCGCGGGAGACGATCACCGGGAAGCCGAGCCATTTGGACACGGTGTCCCCGGTGACCACCGCCTCGACGCCGCGATACCAGTGCTCGCTGAGCAGCAGCGTGATCGCGGCGGCGACTCCGCCGAAGGCGGCGGCGTAGCGGGTGAGGCGGCGCACGCCCCCGGGACGTGCAGGCGAAGCGGCGTCCACTGCCGCCTCGCCGGACTCCTGTGGAATGCTCACCGCCCGGGCCGCTGCAACACCGTGGCGTTGCGCAGAAGGCAGGCGCCGGTGACCACGAGGGCCAGGGCGACGGCCAGGAAGACCGCGACGTTGGGCGCCCCGGTCACGGCGAGCGCCCCGCCCGCGCCGCCCGCATTTCCCAGACTCCGGTACATGCGCTCGTTCTCCCATCAATGAGTGCTGACTGGTCGGCGTGGAATCTATTCGATCGGGAGTTGAGCGGACACACGACACGCCAACACCGGCAACCGGCGAATATTTGTCACGCGTTATGCGGAGTATCAGATCCGCCAAACGGCTGATTTTCTCAGGAGTCTCGCCGGGCTTCCCCCACGCCCGGCCGACAGCCGTGAACGATCCGCAGTGGCTCTTCGAACTTGGCCGCCATTCGCCGCTCTTCGAAGTCGACCGGGGCCGGCGGCGCAGGGTCGGCCGACGCGCAGCAGCGGACGAGCCTACGGCCGCCGCAAGAAGCCCCGGTCGACTTCGAAGAGCCCTATTTCGCTTAGGGAGCGATTCCGTGCGCATCTCCTCCGCGCCTGCCGCAGCTCAGTCGGTAAATCCGAAGATCGCACTCGTCGTCGGCACGAGGCCCGAAATCATCAAGCTGGCCGTGCTCTCGAAACTGCTCGGCGAACGTGCGTACCTGATCCACACCGGGCAGCACTTCGACGACAACCTCTCGGCGGCCTTCTTCGCCACTTTCGGCCTAACACCGCCTCAGCTATGCCTCGACGGCGTCGGCGGGGCGTCCCGGGCACAGCAGTTCAGCCTGATCACCGGGGAACTGGGACGCCATTTCGCCGAGCGCCGCCCTGACGCCGTCGTCGTCCAGGGAGACACGAACACCGCGGCCGCCGCCGCGCAGGCGGCTCATTTCGCCGGGATCCCCGTCGTCCACGTGGAGGCGGGCCTCCGCTCGAACGACCGCGCCATGCCCGAGGAGATCAATCGCATACTGATCGGCGTCGTGGCCGATCACCACTGCGCGCCGACCGAGGAGTCGGCCGCCAACCTTCGCCTGGCCGGAGTGGACCCGCGCCGTGTGACCGTCACCGGCAACACCGTCGTGGAGGCGACGCTGGAATGTCTTCCGGGGCCGCAAGACACCGAGGCCGTGCTGTCGGCTCACGGCGTGCAGGCAGGGCACTACGCCTTGGCGACCATCCACCGGCCCGAGAACACCGACGACCCGCGGCGCCTCGACGCGATCCTCACCGAGTTGGCCAAGCTTCCCGTGCCGGTCGTCTTCTCGACCCACCCTCGCACGCGCGCCGCCGCGACGCGGCACGGACTGTCCGCGGCACTGGACCGGCTCGGTCCGGTCGAGCCGGTCGGCTACCGCGACTTCCTCGCGCTCGCCCAGGGCGCCATGCTGCTGATCTCCGACTCCGGCGGAATCCAGGAGGAGTGCACGGTGCTGAAGAAGCCGCTCATCGTGGTGCGCAACTCGACCGAGCGGCCTGAGGCCGTCGAGGCCGGATTCGCCGAGCGCGTCCAACCGGGCCCGGCCATTTCACGGGCAGCCTCCCGGCTGCTTGCGGACACGGGCCTGCACGCCCGGCTGGCCGCCACGCCGAGCCCTTACGGCGACGGGCTGGCCAGCCAGCGCATCGTCGCGATCCTCTCGCAGTTCACCCGGTGATGTCGTCGGCTCTTCGAGCTTAGCCGTGGCTTTGCGTGCGGCTGTAGGCTCGTCCGCCGCTGCGCGTCGGCCAACCCCGCGCCGCCGACCACGGTCAAGCTCGAAGAGGGGTGATATCGTCGGAGTGAAACGCCGTCGGCGTCATCAGGTCCAAGCGTCGGTGGCGGCGGCGTCAGATTCCCAATTCCTTCGCGGCGAGGGCGGTGCCCTCCACTCGGGCCCGGATTTTGGCGAACGCGATTTCACGCGTCATCGAGACATCGTCGGCGAACGGCGCGAATCCGCAGTCGTCGCATGTTCCGATGCGGCCGGCCGGAATGCGGGACGTGGCGCGCAGGACGCGATCGCAGACCTCTTCGGGTGCCTCCACTCGCAGGTCGTTGGGATCCGTCACGCCGACGAAAACCTTCGCTCCCGGCGGCAATTGCGCGGCGATCGCGTCGAGAACGCGATCAGGCTGCGCCTCGCTGGCCAACTGGAAGTAGAACCTGCCCACTCGCAGCCCGAAGAGGTGGGGAAGCAGCGCGCTGTAATCCACGTCGAGACTGTGCGGGGCACCGTGGTCGCCCCCGGGGCACGTGTGCACGCCGATCCGGGCGCGTTCGACGTCGCTGAAGCGCTCAAGCACGCGGTTGTTGAGAGCGACGAAATCCCGCAGCATCCCGCCGCTCGGGTCGAGCTTGAGAGCGAGGCGGGCTTCGGTGAAGTCGAGTTGCACGATCGACGCACCGGCGGCCAGACACCCGCGGATGTCCGACTCGGCTTGCGCCGCGAGGTCTCGCAGAAACCTGTCACGTGGATAGCCCTCGATGCCGCCGGGCGGGTAAAGCAGGCTCAGCGCGGAGGGCGCGACGACCGCCTGCTTCACCGGGACGCGGGCTTCTCGCTTCGCCGCACGCAGATAGGTGTAGGCGAAGGTCCGATAACGGAACGGACCCGCCGTCAGGTAAGGCAGTTGACGATGGTGCCCGTCCGCGTAGGGGATGACGACGCCGTCAGGGGACAGATTCCGCAGTCCCGCGATCGGATAGGTCGCGAAACTCGGCTTGGCCTGCTCGCCGTCTGTGACCACTGGCGATCCGACGGCCTGGAACTCGCGGACCGTGTCGCACACAGCCCGATCCTGGACGACGACGAGATCGGCGTGCGAAAGATTTCCCTCCCGGTACGCCGACATCGCCTTGAGAAGCTCATCAGGGCGGGGAATGCTGCCGATCGGCTCGGTGGGGATGGACACGGCACAAGTTTAGTCACACGACGAAGTACACAGATTACGTCCCGTGCCCGACTGCCGTCACGGTGACGACGGGCCCTGACGCACGTGGGCCACGATCACAAAGTCCTGAGACGCGCGCTCTCGCAGAGAAAGACGGTGCCCGAAACCGCCACCGCGGTTTCGGGCACCGTCACCCGTGATCGGGCCGATCAGCCGACGCTGAGCTGAGCGTTGCTGCGCCGACGACGCAGGTACACCACACCGCCTGTGGTGGCCAGCGCTGCGGCACCCGCGCCGGTCCCGACGGAGGGGCTGATCATCGGGACGGCCTGGATGGGTGGCGCGCCACCGCACTGGGTGTGGGCGATGACGATGTCCGCCAGCTTTCCGCTGAGCAGGGTGATGTGGACCGCGTTGACGGTCAGCACGCCGTCCGCGTCAGTGGACTGCTCGTTGAGCACGACCTTCGCAAGCCCCGGCAGTTCGATCGCGGTGTTCGGCGACGCGTTCACCGGGATGTTCGCCGGCGGGACCAGGCCCGAGAGCAGCGAGTTGACGACGGCGGTCGCGATGTCGCTCGAACCCGTGGCGCCGTCCGGCGTCGCCGTGCACGTGGCGTCGACGGCGCTGAGGTCGAGCGACGCGGTCGGGCCGAGGTTGACGGACACCTTGGCCACCGACGACGAGGCCGAGGAGGTCCCCGCGGTCGGATCGCCGGCGGTCGTCGCGTTCAGCGCGCTGGCTTCGGCGATTCCGGCATTCAGGTCGAGCAGCGAGGCCGTTCCGCCGTTCGGGAACATCGATCTCGGCGTCGGAGCGACCAGATTGGAGCCCAAAGCGTTCACGCTCAGGGCGTATGCGTCGGCCTGCGGCGACATGAGCGCAGCGTGCGCGGGGGTGGCCGTGAGCAGCAGGCCTCCAAGAGCCGCTGCGCTGGCCGCGAGCCGGCGGAATGCGCGTGAGTTCATCCGGGCTGTGCCCTTCCTCTAGTTCGTGACAAAGGCCTGCTGGCAATGAACCATCGCGGACATCCGCCATCGCGCCGCGCGAGACTCGCCTGGAGCAGCGAATATTGGTACCGGAAAATCAATCGGATGGCTTATTCCGGCCCCGACGCACCGCCAGACACACCGCCAGACACACCGTCAGACACACCGTCAGACGCGTAGCCAGCTGCACAGACAGCTGCACAGACAGCTGCACAGACAGCGCCAGGCGCCGCGGTACCCGACATCCATCTCAGCTAAACATCAATGTATAAATATCATCATACGAAAAGAAAAGTTCTCGACCGTATCCGCGCTGGCAGGCGACTCGGGAACGAAGGTCGGCCAATCATCAATAGGTGCACATGGAGCTAGCCCGACAGAGGGTTCGGCAGTTTGTCATACCGCGCGGCGATGGAATCCATGATCGCGACCGACAGTTGCCGCGCCGCGCCGCAGAGTGCACGGCGCGGCAGTGAGATTTCAGGAGGATTCACATCATGGCTGGTCTCATAGCACGGCGAGCCGCCGCGCTGGTCGCAGCGGGCGCGCTCGCCGGCACGACCGCTCTCGCCGGCACGGCGTTCGCATCCGTCGCCAACGCGAATTCGGCTCCGGACAACGCCCACCGGGCCTCGTCCACGACGAACGCGCCCGGTGCGCACCACGCAGTGCGGGACTCGATGCCGATGCCGGCCGCGTCACCGTCCACATCGCCGTCACCGTCGACATCGCCGTCATCGCCGTCATCGTCGCCGTCCGCATCGCCCTCGCCCTCGCAGAGCAGCAGCTCGGGCGGCGGACTGCTCGGCGGAACCGGTGGAACCGGCGGATCGGGTGGCGTCGGTGGCCTGACCAGCGGCCTGGTCAACAGCGTGACCGGCGTGGTCAACGGCGTGGTGGGTACGGTCGGCGGCCTGCTTGGCACTGTCGGCGGCGTGGTGGGGACGGTTGTCGGCCTGGTAGGCGCGGTTACCGGCGCGCTCAGCGGCGTCGTTGGTGGCCTGGTCGGCAGCCTCGGCGGTCTGACCGGCGGTCTCGGCGGTCTGGGCTTGGGCGGCGGCCACTAACCGCCGCAGGCCTGCAAACAGTGTTCTGGCCCTGACGCTCGATGCGTCAGGGCCAGAACACTACTT
Source organism: Actinocrinis sp. (assembly GCF_035946395.1). Lineage (NCBI taxonomy): Bacteria > Bacillati > Actinomycetota > Actinomycetes > Catenulisporales > Actinospicaceae > Actinocrinis > Actinocrinis sp. The sequence continues at coordinate 3,914 of NZ_DASYZI010000147.1, read as the reverse complement.
TTCAGTCCTGGGGTCAGGCGACGCTCAGAGCCCGGTGCCCAGGATTCCGGTGACGGAGCTCAGCGGCGAACTCGAACCGCTCGGGCTGCTTGAGCCGCTCGGGCTACTCGAACTACTTGAGCCGCTCGAACCACCCGAAAGGGACGAAAGCAGGCCGCCCAGCAGATCGGGGCTGCCGGAGCTCGATGTCGAGGAGGACGTCGTCGTGGAGGTGCTCGCCGCCGGCGTCGACGTGGTCGTGCTCGCGGACGTGGTGGTGGAGGTGCTGGAGCTCGCACCGCAGGACGGGCAGACCTGGCCGCCCGGAGGCGGGCACGGGATGCCCGGCGCGCTCGGGTTGCAGACGACGCCGGCGTTCCAAGTGGCGTCCGAGTTCTGGCGCCACGTCTGAATCGGCTGCGTCAAGCCGTTCTGATCGGCACTTGAGTCGTTCGCGTGCGTCGAGCCCGGCGCGTACCTGACCGTGAACTGCGTTCCCGCGGGCAGCGACGAACGGTCGAACTGGAGGTAGTAGAACGTCGGCGCCGCGTTTTCCAGCAGCTTGTCGAACTGGAAGTGGCCGGTGGCGTCGGTCTTGGTCTCGGCGATCGTCGCGCCGGACGTGTCGAGCAGACGAACGGTCAGCCCGGTGACGGGGGCCTCGCCCACGTCGAAGATGCCGTCCTGGTCGTTGTCACACCAGACCGTCCCGGCCAGCGCGGTGGGCGGCACCGCGTTCGACGTCAGCGGCTGGAGGACCTCGTTGACCAGGCCGAGGAACTTGGTGAGGGACTCGCCCACCGCGACATCGAGCAGGCGGTTCGGGTTCAGCAGATCGGGCAGGTCGCCGAGCTTGCCCTGCACGACGTCGGTGACCGTGGCCATCAGGCCCTTGGGGTTGCCCAGCAGGTCGTTGACGGCGGACTGCGGGATACGGAAGACGGACACGAGCGCGCCGTTGACCAGGTTGCCCGCGCCGCCGCCCTGCACGTAGTAGACGAGGTCGCTCGGGTAGAGCGACGGAATCGCCTCTCGCGGGACCGCCCAGCTGGTCAGCTGCTGGCCCTCCAGCCGCAGCACGAAGAACGCGCCGCTGAGCTTGTCCTGGATGGCTACCATGCCGTCGCTCTGGAGGATGTTCAGCACCGCGCTGGTCAGCGGCTTGAGCGTCTGGCCGACCGCGTAGGTGGTCGGGCACAAGTCCATGTTCGCGCTCGGCTGCATCGCCGGGGGCGCGTCGAGTGCGGTGCCGGCGCGGCACGCGCCCACTGGCGGCTGGCCGAGCTGGTCGCTCACGCTGATCTGCGGGCTCGCGATGTCCATATGGCCCGTGCTGATGGCGGACTCGGCGTGCAGGGTGCAGAAGACGATCCTGATCCGGTACTGCTTGCCCGGGACCATCCTGGTGCCATCGAAGGACTCGGACTCGGGGATCCAGCGGTTCATCGGCAGCGGCAGCTCCGGGTGATACGCAGTCGTCACCACGTTGCCGTGGTCGTCGACGATCTCGGCGTACAGCGCCGCGTGCCCGTCGCCGCCGAGCAGGAAGGTGGTGCGCTTCTGGAAGGTGATCAGCCAGTTCTTGGCGTTGGGGGTGGAGTATGTGAACAGCGGGGAGTCCCACACGTAGCACGCCGTCTGCGGGGCGCACGGGGCAACGGCGATGCTGTTCGCGTCGATGCGGTAGTAGTCGCCGCCGGTGGGTCCGCCGGTGAGCTCGTGGATGCCGTGGAAGTGGGTACACGTACCACCCTCCACGTTGCAGGTGAGGCTGGGCTCCTGCGACGCATGCCCGTCGGCGCCGTTGAACGAGTACGTGGCATTGGACGACGAGCTGATGGTGCCAGGCGCCGGGTGATCCTCGACGCCGACGACGTCGGGGTCGTCCGGAGTCGACGACGCGGGGCCGAGAATTCCGCTGATCGGCAGACCGCCAAGGGGCGAGCTTCCACCGCCACCACCGACCAGCGGCAGACTGCTGAGCGGCGAGCTTCCGCCACCGACCAGCGGCAGGCTGCCGAGCGGCGAGGAACTGGAGGATCCCGACGAAGCCGGGGTCATCGAACTCGAAGTCGTGCTGGGGGTGGTTCCGCCGGCGGTCGGCAGCAGGGAGGCGGCCGTGGCGTTGGCGGCGTTGGCGAGGCCGGCGCTCAGCGCGATGCCGGAGACGACGGCTGCCTGCGCCGACCGCTTCCAGGCCACACCGCTCTGGAAGGGCCCGGAGGTGGGCAGAGCCGGTCGGCCGCGTCCGGCGCGGCCGCGATGCTGCGGAATACGTGTCATTTTCTCTCCATCACGCTGGTGCAATAGCCGAGCGGGGTTCCATCGGGCATGCACGGCACACGCTGCTGCATACGCGTCGCTGCACAATCGATCCGAATCCACGGCTTACCGCGGCTTACTGATTGAGACGCACGTTCAACGGCAGCCTCTTGAGCCAGTTACGAGGCATGGGGCCAAACGGGTGAGGTAGTGTTTATAGGTACGAATTACCGCATAATGCCTTGTCCGCCATCGGAAGTCGGACCCGCCGCCGACGAACCAACCGGCACAAGCACCGGCCGCGCGGTCGCAGCCGTACCGGCGGACAGCACGGATCGCAGCGCGAGCGCCGCCAGAATCAAACCCCGCCCCACACCGACGATCGCCAGGGCGAAGAACAAGGCGAAACCGAGGTGCAGACCGACCAGCAACCCGTACACCACCGCCGCCGCCAGACCGTACACCACTTGGTTGCGCGGCCGGACCGGCGTCGTCCCGGGATCCGTGATCATGTAGTTCGTGAACAGCACGAACGCCGCGCCGGTCATCACCAGCAGAGCACTGGGAAGCGCGACATCCGTCAGCACCGCTCGCACGGCCGCTTGCAGGGCGAACCCGGCCAGCCAGGCCATGATCAGCGGCGTCTTTCGGGTGAGTTTGGCGTTGAGCAGCGTACCCGCGACCAGCACGACCAGCGGCACCACGGCACGCCACCAGCCCGGCACCCACTCTGTGAACTGGTACTGAGCGGCCACCCCGGCCCAGGGGAACAGCAGGAGCACCATGACGATGCCCGTGTTCGAAGGGTTCAGCACGTGCCTGAGCCTGCCGCCGACCGGAAGCCGCACGACGTACTTGCTCGCGGTGGCGAGCACAGCGGCCGACACGACGGGCATCAGCCTGGCTCCCGCGTAAAGAAGCATCGCGCAGGCAAGGCCGGAGATGTGGGCCGGCAGGAAGAAGTCGAGCAGGCGGCCGACCGAGCCGAGGTAGCGCGGACGCCGCCGCGACGCCCATGCTTCGGTGCTCTCGAACGTGAACTCGGCCGTGTAAGCGACGAGTACCGCGAGGATCGGGGCGGCATACGACTGCTCGAAGCCGAGCACAGTGTGGCCGAGGACCGTCACGATGGTGATCGATGCCCCGAACCTCCGCAGCGCGGCGCTTCGAGGGTCGCGTGCCCTGCTCATGGCACGGTGTTGACGGGCAACGTGTTGACGGACGACGTGTTGATGAACAACGTGTTGATGAACAACGTGTTGTCGGGCGCTGCGTTGACAGACGCCGTACTGACGGACACCGTGCTGACCGGCGCTGCCCTGACGGACGGAGAGTTGTCGGGCACTGAGGCTGTGTTCATGGACGCCGCAGCGATGACAGTGCCGTCGGGTTGCAGAAGGACGTCGTGTTCTCCGGCGCCGAGTTCGACGGACGCCACGTGGCGGATACCGCAGCGGTCACGCCAGGTCAGCGAAACAGGCAACTCGGCATCGTGCACGGTGGCATAGGGCGCGTTGGCATGGGACACGTCAGCATGGGACGCGTTGGCATAAGGCACAGCGCCGAGGCCGAAGTGCAGATCTGGCGAGGAGAATCCCCCGTTGCCGTTGTCCGGATACACCTGTTCGGCCCGGTGGGTACCGTCCGGCAGGGTGAGATCGGCCGTCGCACCG
>NZ_DASYZI010000146.1:0-14721 GCF_035946395.1 Actinocrinis sp. | reverse complement strand
CGTCTACGACGCGGCGGCCCCGGCCTTCGGCCTGCCGACCTCGGACGACATCAGCCACACCATCGAGCATGGCGTGCAGGACGCCGGCAACGCCCTCGGCGACGCCGCGTACAACCTCCTGAACCCCAGCGACGACAGCGGACTCGGCGGCGGCCTGGACGATGGCGGACTCGGCGGCGGACTCGGGGATGGCGGGCTCGGCGGCGGCGACATGAGCGGCGGCGACCCCGGCATGGACGCCGGTGGCGGCGACTACGGCGACGGTGGCGGCGACGGCGGTTACGACATGAGCGGCGGCGACGGCGGCGCGGACTACTGAACTCACCGCGTCCGCAATAGCGGGCGCCGGCGTCCGGAGCGCAGACGGCTGACATGCCGCTGCCGGACATGCCGCCGTCGGCCTGCCACAGCGGCGTTCCACGGCGCTGACGGCGCTTCGACGGCAACTGATGCGCGGCCGCTGGTCCCGCCGGCCCGATACCGGCGGCCGAACCAGCGCGCGCCCCGGGCGTCGGCCCCCATCGCATTGCACGAGCAGGACACGAGACTCCAGCCCGCCCGGCGGGTGTGAGGAAGGAAACCGCAGCCATGCCCAACTACCAGTCCCCGGGCGTCTACATCGAGGAGTTGGAGGCAGGCACCCGCCCCATCGAGGGAGTCGGCACCGCGGTCGCGGCGTTCGTCGGCTTCAGCGCGGACGGCCCGCTGCACGCCCCGACCCTGGTGACCAACTGGACTCAGTACACGACGGTCTTCGGCGAGCCGGCCCCGGGCACCTTCCTCGGCCACGCCGTCTTCGGGTACTTCCTCAACGGCGGCGGCCAGGCGTACGTCGTGCGCGTCGGCGGGGCGCCCGGCACCGGCGCACCCGGCGCGGCGCGGGCCGAACTGCCGTCCGCCACCGCCCCCGGCGCCGTCGCGTACGTGGCCACCGTCAAGGACCCCGCCGTGCGCGGCGAGGTGACCGTCGAGGTCGCGGACGCCACGGCGGAGGGTGCGCCCGAGGACGCGTTCAAGCTCGTGGTGCGCGGCGCCGGACGCGAGGAGGTCTTCGAGCCGGTCACCACCCGGCGCGGCCGGACCAACGTGGTGACGCAGGTCAACGCATCCTCGGCGCTGATCGAACTGGTCGAGGCGCCCGCGCACGGCGCGACGGCCGACCGCCGTCCGGCGAACGTCGTGGTGACGCTCGCCGAGCGGCCGGGCGCCGAGGTCGCGGTGAACCCGGCCGACTACGTCGGCAGCAGCGCGGACCGCACCGGCTTCGGCGGCCTGGAGGCGGTGGACACGGTGACCATGGTCGCCGTCCCCGACCTGATGGCCGCGTACCTCGCCGGGCGGATCGACCGGGACGGCGTGCGCGCGGTGCAGACCGCGATGATCGCGCACTGCGAGCTGATGGGCGACCGGATGGCGATCCTCGACCCGCTGCCGGACCTCAACCCGCAGCAGGTGCGCGAGTGGCGGATGAACGAGGCCGGATACGACTCGAAGTTCGCCGCGCTCTACTGGCCCTGGCTCAAGGTGCTCGGCCCGGACGGAAAGACCATGGCGCTGCCGCCGAGCGGCCACCTGGCCGGGATCTGGGCACGCAACGACGCGACCCGCGGCGTGCACAAGGCGCCCGCCAACGAGGTGGTGCGCGGCGCGATCGGCGTCGGCGTGGCGCTGACCCGCCCCGAGCAGGACAACCTCAACCCGGTCGGCGTGAACTGCATCCGGGCCTTCCCCGGCCGCGGCATCCGCGTGTGGGGAGCCAGGACACTGAGCAGCGACCCGTCCTGGCGGTACATCAACGTCCGGCGTCTCTACAACTACGTGGAGTCCTCGGTGCGGCTCGGCACCCAGTGGGTGGTGTTCGAGCCCAACGACAAGAGCCTGTGGGAGCGCGTCATCAGAACGCTGCGTTCGTTCCTGTTCACCGTGTGGCAGGACGGCGGGCTGTTCGGCGACACGATGGAGCAGGCCTTCTACGTCAAGTGCGACGACGAGACGAACCCCTCCGAGTCGATCGAGATCGGCCGGCTGGTCTGCGAGATCGGCCTGGCCGTGGTCAAGCCCGCCGAGTTCGTGGTCTTCCGGCTGGCCCAGCTGCCCACCGGCACCGCCCTGTCCGAGTAGTCGCCCGCAACAAGCGCAGTGAGGTAGGAGAACACCGATGGCGGGGATCACCGATCCGCTGACGAACTACAGCTTCGCAGTGGAGATCGACAGTCTGACGATCGCGCAGTTCAAGGAGGTCAACGGCCTCGGCATCACGGTCGGGGTGATCGAGAACCGGGCGAACAAGGCCGGCGGCCTGCCGGTGCTCCAGAAGCTGCCCGGCTCGGTCAAGTACGAGGACATCCACCTGTCCCGGGGCAAGGTCAACGACCCGGCGTTCTGGAACTGGATCAAGACGGTCCAGGAGGGCAAGATCGACGAGGCCCGCAAGGACGGCGCGGTCATCCTCTACGACCTGGCGCACGGCGAGGTCAGCCGGTTCAACTTCTTCCAGGGCTGGCCGTCGAAGGTCGAGGTCGGCAAGCTGACCGCCGGCGGCGACCAGGTGCTGCTCGAATCCGTGGTCATCACGATCGAACGGCTTGAGGTGAAGTGATGCCGATCGGGGCGGCTACGGCGGTGGGGACCGCCGGGTCGGCGGGGCAGGGTTCGGCGACAGTGCGCACGCAGTTCGCGTTCACTCTCCCGGTCGGCTACGTGGACAGCGACGGCACGGCGCACCGCCAGGGCACGATGCGGCTGGCGACGGCGCGCGACGAGATCCTGCCGCTGCGCGACCCGAGGGTGCGCGAGAACGAGGCGTACCTGACCGTGATCCTGCTCAGCCGGGTGATCACGTCGCTCGGCGAGGTCTCGCCGATCAACCCGGGCGTGGTCGAGAACATGTTCGCGGCCGACCTGGCGTTCCTTCAGGACCTGTACCGGCGGATCAACGCGGAGGGGCACACCCGCATCGCGGTGGCCTGCCCGTCCTGCGAGCACGAGTTCGCGGTGGACACCTCCGGCCCCGCGGCGAGCCGCCTGGGGGAATCGTGACGTACGGCACGGACCTGCTGATGGAGGAAGTGTCGTACGTCGCCTACCACTTCCACTGGTCGTTCGACCAGATCCTCGACCTCGAACACCCGCTGCGCCGGGACTTCGTGTCCCGGATCGCCGGGATGAACGCCGCGGTCAACGCCCAGGCGGAAGAGCAGTTCGGCCGGGCCGGTGTCGGCGCCGGAGCGAACAGCTCGGCCGGGGACGGCTGGTGACCCGATGCGCTGGCCTTTCCGTCGTCCGTCGTCCGCCGGTGACCCGGCCGGACCCGAGCAGGTTTCGAACGCCCAGCCCGAGCCGCAGGCGCCCGAGGTCCAGGCCGCTGCCGCCCCGGGATGGCGCGACCTGCCGGGCATCGAGCCAGCGCTCGGCGCGATGCCGACCGTCACGGACACCGGCTTCAGCCGTTCGCTGCCGACGCGTTGGCACACTCCCCCGGCACTCGGCGCGCTCGGCCACGACGTGCGCACGGACGTGCCCGGCGGCCTGGTCAGCGGTGTGGCCCGCACGGTCGACCCGTTGGACACGCGGCCGGCGGATCTGGTGTGGCGGACGCCCGACATCAGTGGCCTGAGCGCACCGGCCGCTGTCGCACCCCAAGGGGCCGGCCTCGTGGGCACAGCCCTCGCGAGCACGGCCGCACCGCAGGCGCTCACGGCGACGCGCCCAGCCGCCGCCGGCCGCACGGCGACGAGCTCCGCTTCACCAGGCTCCAATCCAGCCGGGAGCGCCGCTCGGCAGTACCAAATCAGCGCAGCCACACCAGAGGCCGTGCCTGCATCACTGGCTCCGGTCTCGCCACAGAGCCCCGTCTCACTTCAGACTTCCGTGTCCCCGAGCAATGCCTCGCTGGACGCGGCCCAGACTCGCCAGGCGCCGCAAGACGCAGGCCTCGCCGTCGAGGCGCGGGACCCTCGCCCCGTTCCCGCGGACGTGACCGACGGCCAGGCCGCCGCGCCGCCTGTCCCGGGTGTGACCATCGGGCCGGAATCGGAGACGCTCGAATCCCCGCCGAGCACTTCGACCACCGGGCCCGGAGCGCTGCTCACACCCCGCGAGGCGCGGCCGGGGCCGGACCCGCTCGGGTCCACCCCGGCCGTTGCGCCCCTCGTTTCCCGCACTGCCGTTTCCCGTATCACGGCGCAACCGTTGACCGGAGCCGCCACAACAGTCGGACCTGTGCCTGAGCAACCACCGATGCCCACTCCAGCTCCGGCTCCGGGAGTACCGACGACGCCGACCGCGGGCCCCTCTGACCTCAGCGGGCCACGGACGCAGCCGGAATCGGGCTCCGAACTCGGTTCTGTGGCTGTGTCTTCGTCGATCAGGGATTCGTCGACGACGCCGGACGCTCTGGAGCCTGCGGCAGGGACGACGTCCATGCCGTCCGGGCCCGGATCCACACCTGCGTCCGCGCCGATGCCTGCTGGCGAGGGCGCGCTGCCAACCGACTTGGCCAGTCTCATGTCCGAGGCAACGCCAACGCATCCCGGCCCGGCGCCGATCGCGCCACCCACGACGTCACGAGTCGCCCCGCTGGTCTCGGCGACCCGGTTCGCCGCGGCCACCGAACCGATCAACATCTTGCAGGCGCCGACCGCGCCAGTCGATCAGCCGGTGCGCGCCACGGAATCGATCGTCGGTTCGTTCGCCGGCGCCTTCGCCAACGCTCCATCCGTCAACACTCCGTCCGTCAACGCGCCGCTCATCAATACGCCGTCCATCAATATGCCGCCCGCCAACACCCCGTTCGGCGGTGCTGGGTCCGTGAACGCTCCGTCGGCGTCCACCATCGGCGCGCTTGCTCAGGCTGCATCGCAAGCTGCCGCTTCTCCCTCGGCGCTCGCGGCGCCCTCCTCGCGCTCGACCGTCCAACAGGCCGTTCGCGAGACGTCGGCCGCCGTCGCGCCGGTGATGAACGCGATATCGGGCGGCGGGTCGCCGCATCAAAGCCTTGCGAGCCAGGCGCTCGCCGCGGCCTCCGCAGCCACCTCGGCCTCGGCTTCGACCGCGGCCAACGATCACGCCGCGCTCGACACGCTCGCCCGGCAGCTGTACGGCCGCTTCTCGCGGCACCTGGCCGGCGAGCTGCTGATCGACCGGGAACGCGCCCAGTTCCTCACCGACCTGACCTGACCCCTGCCGACCCGACACCCGCCCCCGGCACGAAAGGACACGAGCACATGGCGACCGACAGCCTCGGGATGGCCGGGCTCGCCTGGCGCTTCGGCGTGGAGGTGGACGGCGAGCAGATCGCGCTGTTCACCGGCTGCGCGGGTCTGGACGCCGAATACGAGGCCTACACCTGGAAGGAGGGCGGCGGCGACGGACCGGTGGTCACGCTGGCCGGACACGCCTCCTACACCAACGTCAAGCTGACCCGGCCGGTCGACAAGGACAGCAAGAAGGTCCTGCAATGGTTCGCCGCCCAGGCGACCAAGCCGCAGCCCAAGCACGTGACCATCACGCTCTACGACGGCAACGGCGAGTCGGTGTCCTCCTGGACGCTCACCGACGCCTGGCCGATCAAGTACTCAGGGCCGAGCCTGACCACGGTCGGCGAGGAGGCCGACGGGATCGCGCACGAGTCGCTCGAACTCTCGCACCGGGGGTTCATGTCATGACCACGTTCGCGCTGCTGCGCAACAACCACGACCAAAGCCTGCTCACCTGCGAGTTCAACCCCTCGACCGTGAAGCTGGCCAAGTCCACCAGCTGGCAGACGCCGCGGGCCAAGAACGCCAAGGACCACCCCAAGCCGCAGTTCGTCGGCACCGGTCCGCAGACGCTCACCATCAATCTGCTGTTCAACGCCTTCGACCGCACGGGCGCACCGGCCGCGACCGCGGTCCCCGAAGCCGTCAAGACGCTCTTCGCATGGACCTGCCCGGTCAAGAACCCGCAGGACCCGCTGCATCCGCAACCACCCGTGATCAGCTTCGAGTGGGGCGCGAACGCGATGGTCACGGGCTTTCTGCAGAACGTCGAGATCGAATACCTGCTGTTCAACCCGGCCGGCGCGCCGGTGCGGGCCACCGCGACGGTGATGATCCAGACCCTGCCGACCGAGGTCCAGGGCACCAACCCGACCTCCGGGGGCATCACCGGCCGGCGCTCGGTCCAGACCTCGCAGGCCGATTCGCTGGCCTCCATCGCGCAGCGCGAATACGGCGACGCGGCGCTGTGGCGCGCCGTCGCCATCGCGAACGACGTCGAGGACCCGGGTCGGGTGCCGCCGGGAACCAGGCTCCTGCTACCGCCGCGCGCGCAAGCGGTGGCGCTGGCCGCGGTCGGGGGCGATCCGCGATGAGCTCGCCCGGCTACGGCAGCACGCCGCGGATCACGGTGGACGGCTCACCGCTGGCGGACGCCGTGCTGCCCTCGCTCATCAAGGTGCTGATCGACGCGCAGCTGCATCTGCCGGACATGTTCGCCCTCGAATTCCTCGACCAGGGCCGGAACATCGTGCGCCGGGCGGGGATCGACTTCGGCAGCCGGATCGAGATCTCGGCCACCGCGGCGGACGGCGGCGACAGCGACGGCAAGCTGATCGTCGGCGAGGTCACCGGCCTGGAGCAGGACACCGACGCCACCGGCACGTGGACGATCGTGCGCGGCTACGACCTCTCGCACCGGCTGTGCCGCGGGCGGCGCACCCGCACCTTCCTGGATGCCACCGACGGCGACATAGTGCGGCGCGTCGCCGCCGACTCAGCCATCGCACTCGGCAGCGTGGACGACGACGGCGCCGTGCACCCGCACGTCGGCCAGGTGAACCTCACCGACTGGGAGTTCCTGCGCGCGCGGGCGAACGAGCGGGGCCGCGAGGTCGCGGTCGTCGACGGACGGCTGGTCTGGCACGCCCCGGTCTCGCACGACACCGCGCCCGGACCGCTCGACGACGCCGACACCCCGCCGCAGCCCTCGCAGCTGCTGCTCGGCACGAACCTGCTGCGGCTCGCGCCCCGGGTGACCGCGGCCGAGCAGGTCGGCGAGGTGTGGGTGCGCGGCTGGGATCCGGAGACCAAGCGTCCGGTGCGCGGCAGCGCCACGACCGCGACGGTGAGCGCGAATTCGGGTGCTCATCCGGGCGAGTTGGCCGGCCGCTTCTCCGCGGCACCGTTCCTGGTCGCGGACCGGCCGGTGCGCGACGAACAGGAGGCGGACGCGGTCGCGGCGGCCGTTGCCGAGCAGATCGCGGGCGCGCACGCCGAGATGACCGGCCTCGCGCTCGGCGACCCGAAACTGCTGCCCGGCACCGCCGTCTCGGTGAGCGGCGCCGGCTGGCCGCACGACGGCGACTATGTCCTGTCCGGCGCGCGCCACCGCTACGACGAGACCGGCTACCACACCGAGTTCACGGTCAGCGGCCGGCAGGAACGCACGCTGCTCGGCCTGGCCTCGCTCGGCGCGACGAAACACGGGCACCGCGGCAGCGGCCGTCCGTGGCCGGGCCTGGTCATCGGCCAGGTCACCGACATCAACGACCCGGATCAGCGCTTCCGGGTCAAGGTCTGCTTCCCCTGGCTGTCCGACGACTACGAGTCCTGGTGGGCCCGGGTCGCACAGCCCGGCGCCGGCGACGGGCGCGGCTTGGCCTGGCTGCCCGAAGTCGGCGACGAAGTGCTGGTCGGATTCGTGCACGGAGACGTGCGCGACCCGTACGTGCTCGGCGGGCTCTACAACGGCGCCGATCACGCCATGCTCAACGAACAACTGGTCGACGGCGACGCCGGCCAGGTGCAGCGCCGGGTGCTCGGCTCGCGTGCCGGGCATCGCCTGGTGTTCAGCGACGACGATCAGGAGTCGCAGATCCATCTGGCCACCGGCGACGGCTCGGCCGTGATCACCCTCGACTCGTCGAACACGAAGATCGTGATCGACGGCTCGGGCCAGGTGACCATCCACGCGGGCGGGCCGCTCAAGCTCGACAGCGACGGCGACCTGGAGATCAACGCCAACGGCGGCGACCTGAAGCTGAGCGCCGCCGGCGAGGTCAAGATCTCCGCGACCACCGGGGCGTCCCTCGACGGCGGACCGCAGGTCAGCGTGTCAGGCGACGTCATCAAACTGAACTAGTACAGAACACCGATCGAACCGGGACAACCGGTTCGCCTGGAACGACGGGAAGGGGCGGGGAAACCCATGGGACAGCCAGCGGCGGTCAGCGGCGACCAGGTCAACGCGGTCTGCTCGCTGCACCTGATGCCGAACCCCGCGACGGGGGCGCCGCAGCCCTCGCCGCCGCTGCCGTTCGCCGCGCCGATCACGCTCGGCGTGTGCTCGACGGTGCTCGTCTGCGGCTCGCCCGCGGTCGTCGTCGGCGCCACCGGCGTGAACACGCCGCCGCACATCTGGCTGCACCCGGCGGACCCGTTCTTCGCCCCGCCGACCCAGCAGGCCGTCATCGCCGCGGGCAGCAGCAGCGTGCTGTTCGGCGGTGTGCCCGCCGCGCGCACCGGCGACAGCGCCACCTGCTGCGGCCAGCCCACCGGCACGCTGGTCGGCTCCGCCTCGACCGTTCTGATCGGGGGCTGAGATGAACGCCGTCACCGACGACTTCGTCGGCCGCGGCTGGGCGTTCCCGCTGCGCATCGACAGCACCGGCGCCTTCGCGCTGAGCGGCGGGGACGACGACGTCGCCGAGTCGATCCGGCTGATCCTCGGCACCAGTCCGGGCGAGCGGCCGATGCGCCCCGAGTTCGGCTGCCCCATCCACGAGCTGGTCTTCGACACCGTGGACGCCTCGCTGGCCGGGCGGGTCGGCTCGTTGGTCGAGGCGGCGCTGACCCGCTGGGAGCCGCGCATCGACGTGCTGCGGGTCACCGCGAGCCCGGACCCGGCCGCGCCGCACACGCTGCGGATCGCGGTGGACTACCGGATCAGCGCCACCAACGACCGGCGCAACCTGGTCTTCCCCTTCTACTCGATCCCCCAGGACTGAGCCGACGATGCCGCTGCCCGCACCCGATCTGGACGACCGCCGCTTCCAGGACTTCGTGGACGACGCCAAGCGCCTGCTGCGCCGGCGCGTCCCGGCCTGGAGCGACCACAACGTGCACGACCCCGGCATCACCCTGATCGAGGCCGTGGCCACGATCGCCGACCAGCTCGCCTACCGGCTCAACCAGGTCCCCGAGCGGCACCACCGCAAGTTCCTCGACCTGCTCGGCATCACCCGCAGGCCGCCGAGCGCCGCACGCGCCGACCTGACCTTCAAGCTGTCCGCGCCGCGCCCCGACGCCGTGGTGATCCCGGCCGGCCACCGGGTCGGCACGCCCCGGCTGCCAGGCGAGGAGCCGGTGGGCTTCGCGACACTCGCGCAGCTGCGGATCGTCCCGGTCAGCCTGACCGAGCTGCGGGCCGCACCCGCCGTCGGCAGCGGCCAGGCGCAGGCCGGGGCGGGGGCGAACGCCCCGGACCGCAGCGCCGACAACCTGCGCGATCTGCGGCCCCTGATGCGCCAGGGCGAGCCGGCGGCCTGCTTCTCCCCCGTCCCGCAGCCCGGCGACCGGCTCTACGTCGGGCTGTCGGACGCCGCGCCGTCCTGCCTCGTCTCGCTGCGCACCGACAGCCGGGTCGAGGGCATCGGCGTGGACCCGGACCACCCGCCGCTGTACTGGGAGGCGTATCAGGCCTCGGGGTGGGCACGGTGCACGGTGGAGCGGGACACCACCGGCGGGCTCAACCGGCCCGGCGAGATCCTGCTGCACCTGCCGCCGGAGCACACGCACTGCCTGATCAACGGCGTGCGGGCAGCCTGGCTGCGCGCGGTCGTAGCGCCGCCGCAGCCGAAGGTCCCGGCTTACAGCAAGAGCCCGACGCTGACCAAGCTGACCGCGGCCTGCATGGGCGGGACGGTCGCCGCCGTACACGCCGAGCACATCACCAACGACGTGCTCGGCACGGCCGAAGGCGCCGCCGGGCAGCGCTTCCGCCTGCACCACGCGCCGGTGCTGCCCGGCTCCGAGCCCGCTGTCATCGAGGTCTCGTCCGAAGACGGCTGGCTGGAGTGGCATCAGGTCACCGACTTCGCGGGCAGCGGCCGGGACGACCGGCACTACACGCTCGACCCGATGACCGGAGACGTCGAATTCGGTCCGGCGGTGCGGCTTGCCGACGGCAGCGTGCGCTGCCACGGCAAGGTGCCGCCGGAGGGCACGACCGTGCGCATGCGCGGGTACTGGACCGGCGGCGGCGCGGTCGGGAACGTGGGCGCGGGCCGGCTGACGGTGATGCGGTCGGCGATCCCGTACGTCTCGTCGGTGACCAACCGGCTGCCCGCGCGCGGCGGGCACGACGGCGAGTCGGTCGCGGAGGCGAAGGTGCGCGCCGGGCTCGCGCTGCGCGGCCAGGACCGCGCCGTGACCGCGGAGGACTACGAGGCCATCGCGACGCGCGCGGTCTCCGGCGCTGCGCGCGTGCGCTGCGTGCCGCCGCCGGGACCGAACGAGCCGGTGCACGTGCTCGTCGTGCCGGACGTCTCAGGGTACGGACCCGGGCGCATCCCGTTCGACGCGCTCACGCCGGACGAGCCGAGCATGGCCGCCATCGCCGACGCCCTTGAGCAGCGTCGGCTCATCGGCGTGCGCATCGCCATCGAGCCGCCGCGGTATCAGGGCGTGACGGCGGCGGTCAGGCTGCGCTCGCGGCGCACCGAAGACCTCGAAGAAGTGCGCACGGCCGCCGTCGCAGCGCTTTACCGCTGGCTGCACCCCCGCGAAGGCGGTCCGGACGGCGCCGGCTGGCCGTTCGGCCGGGCGGTCACGCTCGGGGACGTGCACGCCGCACTCGCCGCCGTGCCCGGGGCCGACTACGTCGAGGAAGCGCGGCTCTATCCGGCCGACCCGACCACGGGCGCCCGCGGCGAGTCGGCGGCGACGATCGAGCTCGGCCCGGACATGCTGCCCTTCTCCTACGACCACCAGGTGCGGGTGAGCTGAATGAGAGGGCTGATCAGCGAGGTGGACCAGGGCACGCTCGGCGTCACGTCGGCCGTGCGCCAGGCGATTCCGGCGGTGTACCAGGAGGACCCGCTGTACATGCAGCTGTGCGCCGCCTTCGACGACCTGATGGCTCCGCTGGTGACGGCGGTGGACTGCTTCGACGCGTATCTTGACCCCCGGCTCGCGCCGGCCGATTTCCTGCCCTGGCTCGCCGACCTGGTCGGGTACCAGGAGCCGGTCAGCAGGCGCGGCACGAGCGCCGAGCGCGGGCGCATCGCCGGCGCGGTGCGCGACCACGCGCGGCGCGGCACCGCGCCGACGGTGCGCGAGGCGGCGGCGCATGCCGCCGGGGTGCCGGTGGAACAGGTGGAACTGGACGATCCGGGCGGCACCAGATGGTCGACGCTGCCCGGCGGCGTGATCGCCGACTGGCCGCACACGGCGCCGCGCGTACGCGTGACGATGCCGCTGCCGACCCGGCAGGCGGCGACGGCCGGCGCGGACCGGTCCGCCACGGGCGGCTCCGAGGGCAGCCGCGCGGCCGCGAGCCGGGCACGTGCACGTCAGGACTCGGAGAAGGTTCTCGCCGCAGTGCGCGCCGCGATCGAGGCGACGGCCGGGGTGCACTGCGGCATCGAAGTGGAGTTGGTGGCGGCAGGGGACGCACGGTCCGGCCGGGAGCGGCCGCCCGGGGCGAGGTCATACGGAGGCGAATCATGATTCTGTGTCAGGAGTGCGGGAACAGCGCGCCGTCGCGGGACGGCTTCTGCTCCTCCTGCGGAGCGCTGCTGGACTGGTCGGGCGAACGGGTCGACACCAGGATCCTGCCGCTCACGCCGGCCGCGGCGGCCGAGCAGGCCCGCCGGGCGGCGAAGCCGGATCCCGCGGCGAGCGCCGCCGCGCCGGGCGGTGCGAAGGTCTGGACGCCCGGATCGGCGCAGCCGGCGGCTCAGGCGCCGGCCTCGGCGCCCCCGCCGCGTCAGCCGGAAGCCGTGCGGCCCGGCCAACCCGTCGCATCGTCCGCGAGCGGCGCCGAGACGCCATCACAGCCCGGGGGCTGGCTCCCCACCGTCGAGGCACAGCGCACCGATCCGGTCCCGGCGATGCAAGAGCCCGAATACACGGGCTTGTACTGCCAGGCCTGCGGCGTGCGCAACCCGGAGGGGCGCCGGTTCTGCCGTTCGTGCGGCGCGATGCTGCAACTTCCGGCCGTCCCCGTCGAGGAGCGTCGCAGTTGGTGGCAGCGCCTGATCGACCGGCTGCTCGGCCGCCGCCGCGACTTCGCGGCCGGGGAGCGACCCGCCGGCTTCCGCGACCACCACGCCGCCGGCGGCAAGAGTCAGGCCTCCGGGGACGCGCCGCACAAGCGCCGTCTGCGCCTGCCGCGACACATCAAGCTCGGCAAGTTCGCCCCGCTGCTGATCATCGCCGGGCTCCTCGGCATCGGGCTCGGCCCGGCGCGCGCCTGGGTGACCTCGGAGGCCGGGAGCCTGCTCGGCCTGGCCAAGGCGAAGGTCAATCAGCACTATGCGAGCGTCACCCCGGTCGGCGCGACCGCCTCGTCCGAGGACGACCACGGCGCGGGTCTCGCGATCGACGGGCTCAAGAACACCTACTGGGCCAGCGAGTTGCACACCGACGGTGTCGGCGACGTCCTGACCGTGACGTTCGCCTCACCGGTGAACATCGACCAGATCGGCATCCTGTCCGGCGCGGACACGCAGAACTTCCACGCCTCGGCCAGGCCGCACGACCTGATCGTGAGCGCCGCGGGCACGCCCGACACCGTGCTGTCGTTCGACGACTCCGCCGACTTCCAGAACCGTGCGATAACACTGCGCCACGTCACCACGGTCACGTTCACGGTGAAGGATTCGTACCCGGGCCAGCAGAAGCACGACATCGCGATCCGGGACATCGAGTTCTTCGTCAAGTCCTGACCCGGCAGCGGCCACACCGTCCGGCTGCCGTGCGCCGGGTCGCGCCCTCACGGCAGCCGGGCACTGAGATACTCGCGCAGCAGGATCTCGGCCTCCGCGATCAGGTCCGGATCACCGTCGGGCCCGAACCGGAACGCCATGCGCAGCACGCCGTCCACCGCCTCGACCGCGACCAGCAGCGCCCGGTCGAGGCGGGGCGCGTCGGGCAGGCCCAGGTGCTCAAGGCCGAGCCGCTTGAGCCGTTCGGCGACCACCTGGCTGTTCTCAAGCTCGCGTTCGGCGTCGAGCAGGAAGTGCCGGCCGGGGCGCGTGTCGCCGAAGTCCACGGCGGCGAAGCCGGGCACCTCGCGCTTCATCGCCACGAACTCGCCGACCACCTCGGCGGCCGCGTCGGCCCAGGTGGCCACCACGGGAACCTCGGCGAACCTGGCGTGCAGCCGGTCGAGGAACAGGTCGAGGTTGCGCCGGGCCAGCGCCCGGGTGAGCGCCGCCTTGCCGTCGAAGAACTGGTACAGGGTGCCGATCGGCACTCTGGCCCGCTTCGCCACCTGACTGGTCGTCAGATCGTCGTATCCGACCTCGTCGAGCAGTTGCGCGCAGGCGTCGAGCATCCGCTCGAAGCGTTCCACGCTGCGCCGCTGCATCGGCCTTCGGCGTACCGGCCCGACGTCGAGCGTGCTCACCGTTGAGGAGCTCCTGATGTCTTGGATAACGCCGTTTTGGATACCAAAACCCCGGATGCACGGATAAATAGCTTAACCGCATTAGCGTTTGTGTGTACGAATTCAGCCTAGCGGCAGCGGACCAACGTGCACCCTTCATCTTCGATTCTGCAAACGATTGCCTGTCGGCCGACAACCGCCCGTTCCGGGCATGTGCGCGGTATGTGACGAACCGGCGGATGTGATTGGCTACCGGCATGCCAGACTCAGGTTCGTCACAACTCGATGTCGCAATCATCGGCTACGGCCTCGCCGGGGCGGTCTTCCACGCCCCGCTGGTCGCGGCGGAACCCCGCATGCGCGTCGCGGCGGTGGTCACCGGTTCGGCGCAACGCGCGGAGCAGGCACGCGCCGAGCATCCCGGTGTGCGCGTGTTCGCCCACGCCGACGACCTGTTCGCCGAACACACAGCTGCCAACAAGGCCAAGGCCGCCGACCTCGTCGTAATCGCCACCCCCAACAGTTCCCACGCCCCGCTTGCGCACACGGCGCTGCGTGCCGGCCTGCCAGTGGTCATCGACAAGCCGATGACCCCGACCGCCGCTCAAGCCGCCGACCTGCTCAAGGCCGCGCAACAGGCCGGCCGAATGCTCTCGGTCTTCCAGAACCGCCGCTGGGACGGCGACTTCCGGACGGTGCGCCGCCTGATCGACGAGGGCCGGCTGGGCGAGATCGCCCGGTTCGAATCTCGGTTCGAACGCTGGCGCCCGACCCCCAAGGGCGGCTGGCGCGAGACCGGCGGAGCCGAAGACGCCGCCGGTCTGCTCTACGACCTGGGCAGCCACGTAGTCGACCAAGCCCTGCAACTCTTCGGCCCAGCGACGGTCGTGCACGCGGAAATGGACGTTCGACGCGACGCGGTGAAGTCGGACGACGACACGTTCGTAGCGCTCCAGCACGACAGCGGCGTGCGCTCCCACCTGTGGATGAGTTCGGTCGCCAGCAACTCCGGCCCGCGCTTCAGAGTCCTGGGCTCAAAAGCCGCGTACGTGAAATACGGCCTGGACGTGCAGGAAGACGCACTACGCAGCGGCATGCGCCCAGGCGACCCGAACTGGGGCGCAGACGACC
>NZ_DASYZI010000145.1:0-4531 GCF_035946395.1 Actinocrinis sp. | reverse complement strand
CTGTTCCTGCGCTGGCTCGGCCGCCCACGCACGTCGAAGAAGCGAAAGTCGGACAAGAACAAGCGGGGAACTGCCGGAGGCTCTACCGACGAGATACTCACCGGGGCCGCGCGTCACCGCCGTTCCGCAGAACTCGCGGCCAGCGCAGGAGATTGGGCGGAAGCGATTCGCGAGCGGTTCCGCGCGGTGATCGCCACCCTCGACGAACGCGGACTGCTTCCAGAGCGCGCGGACCGAACGGCGGACGAGGCGGCGCGGGACGCCGGCGCGATCCTTCCCGCACACGGCTCGATCCTGGAGGCGGCCGCGCGTGCCTTCGACGAGGTCGAATACGGCGAGTACGTAGGCACCCCGGATGCGTACGCCGTGATCAGCGATGTGGACGAGCTGGTGAGGACGGAACAGCCGGGCACGCTCGTGTTGACCACCGCGATCACACCGACGACCCCGGGCAGCCAGTTGTGAAGCATCCGGTAAGGCGGCGGCAGACGGCCCTGGTCGCAGCCGCATTATGTGGCGCAGTGATCTTCGTCCCGATCACGGCCGCTGCGGCCCACGCCGACGTCGCCCCAAGCCCCAGCCCCAGTGCCTCCGTAGACACCTCTACACTGCTTCAGCCGACAAGTGAGTCCGCCTTGCTGAACCTGCTCGGGCAGCAGGGCATCGCTTACTACCCGACGCAACAGATCGAGGATGTACTCGCCTACACGGGCCCTGACACAACGCTCGTGATCAGCGACGACGAGCGCCCTGACCAGCCAACGCTGATCCAGCTGCACTCCGCCGGGTTCGGGCGTGTCATCATCCTGAACAACGACGCGGCCACAGTCACCGCATTCATGCCTGAGGTCGGTATCGGCCAGTACACCGACGCAGTGACCATACCGGTGGCGCCGTCATGCACGCAGCCGGACGCGTTCGCGGCCGGAAGCGTGGATCTGCATGTCGAGTCGATGACGTTCACCGTCAGCGCGACGGACCCTGCTGATGTCGGCTGTTACCCAGTCGGCGGCGCGCCCACGATGGTGTCTCAAAGCAATGGCGACACCGACATCTTCGCCCTCGGTTCAATCACGTTCTTCGAGAACGATCGCCTCGCATCGGCCGGTAACGCCGCACTGGCGTTGCGGCTCTTCGGCGCGCATCCGAAGCTGGTGTGGTTCGCTCCCTCGTTCACCCCGGATCCCTCGCTGAACAACTGTGGTGGCACCGTCTGCGGAGGAACTTTGCCCACGCCGCAGCCGGGCAGCACGATGACCATCCGCGCAGGCGGTGGTGGTAGCGGCGGAGGCGGCGGTTCGGGCGGCGCAAGCCAACCGACGCTGACCAGCCTGATGCCGACCTGGATCTGGTGGGTACTGCTTCAACTCCTGGTCGCCGTGTTGCTCACCGCCTATTGGCGCGGTCGCCGCCTCGGCACGGTCGTCACCGAACAACTACCGGTCACCGTGCGCGCGGCGGAGACCGTCGAGGGTCACGCACGCCTTTATCGGCGTGCCAACGCCCACGGTCGCGCGGCCGAGTTGTTGCGTAAGGCGACCGCGGGTCGTCTGGCCGGATACTTCGGGGTTCCGGCGGCGCGTGCACATGCGGACCCGTCGGTGCTGGTCGCTGTGGTGGCCACACACCTGCACGTCACCGAGGATGTGGTGGCCGATCTGCTCACGGGTGAGGCCCCACAGTCCGAAGCCGAACTGGTCCTGCTCGCGGACCACCTCGACCAACTGGAACAGGAGGTCCGGTCATCGTGACCGAATCCGACACCGCAGTATCCGACACGGCGGTACACACGGTGCCCGTGCCCGTGGCGCAGGCGGACCACGCGCGCCAGTCTCTGCAAGCTGTGCGAGCGGAGGTGGCGAAGGCGGTCGTGGGGCAGGACGCGGCGGTTACCGGCCTGGTGATCGCGCTGCTGTGCCAGGGCCACGTGCTGCTCGAAGGCGTGCCCGGCGTCGCGAAGACGCTGCTGGTGCGCTCGTTGGCCGCGGCGTTGTCGCTCGACTCGAAGCGGGTGCAGTTCACCCCGGATCTGATGCCCGGTGACGTGACGGGTTCGCTGGTCTTCGACGCGCGCACCGCCGAGTTCTCGTTCCGCGAGGGACCGGTGTTCACCAATCTGCTGCTCGCCGACGAGATCAACCGCACGCCGCCGAAGACGCAGGCCGCGCTGCTGGAGAGCATGGAGGAGCGGCAGGTCACGGTGGACGGCCTGCCGCGCCGTCTGCCGGTGCCGTTCGTGGTGGCGGCGACGCAGAACCCGCTTGAGTTCGAGGGCACCTATCCGCTGCCCGAGGCGCAACTCGACCGCTTCCTGCTCAAGCTGAATCTTCCGCTGCCCAGCCGCGACGAGGAGATCGCGGTACTGCGCCGCCATGCGGACGGCTTCGACCCGCGCCAACTCGCGGCGGCAGGTGTGCAACCGGTCGCGGGAGAGACAGACATCGAGGCGGCGCGTAACGCTGTACGAGCTGTCATAGTCACGCCAGAGGTGCTGGGCTACATCGCGGATGTTGTAAGGGCAACGCGTAGTGCCCCGTCGCTGTCTGTCGGAGTATCGCCCCGCGGTGGTACGGCGCTGCTCGCCGCGTCACGCGCTTGGGCTTGGCTGTCTGGCCGCAACTACGTGAGTCCCGACGATGTGAAGGCACTCGCACGGCCGGTCCTGCGTCATCGCGTGCGGTTGCGCCCGGAAAGCGAGCTTGAAGGCGTGTCCACCGACGCCGTCATCGACGGCGTACTAGGCACCGTCGCCGTCCCACGCTAGGCAGGCAGACACAGCAGGCAGACACAGCAGACAGCCAAGGGCCAAATCCGCAGTACGCACGAGACCGATTCAGAGACTCAAACCAAGACCCAGACCAGACCAGAAACCAGGACTACAGGGCATGCGCTCCCCCACTCCCCGAAACGGCCGTGGCAGCATCGTGCTGACCGGCCGTACCGGCGCCGTCGCCGCGGCAGGCTCGGTGCTGGTCGGCGTGGTCGCCGGCGTGTTCCATGTTCCGGGTTGGGCCGGGATCGCGGCGTTCGAAGCCGCTCTCGGTTTCGGTGTCGCGGCGGACGCAATCCGTGCGGGCACGTTACGCGACCTGGCCTTTGAGCGCAGTGGCAGCACAACAGTCCGCCTAGGCGAGAGTGCGGCGGTCCATCTAACCGTTACGAACAACGGCGCCCACCCTTTGCGCGGCATACTTCGTGACGCCTGGACGCCGAGTGCGGGCAACGTGCCACAGACGACGGCACCGCGTCAGGTCTCCGAAGTACCGAAGGAGCCGCGCCACGCCCTGTCCATCGAGCCGAATGCGGCACAACGGATCGACACGATCCTCACGCCGACGCGCCGCGGTGACCGCATCCCCGATCGCGTCACCGTGCGATCGCTCGGCCCGCTCGGCCTGGCCGGCAGACAACTATCGAGCGAGATTCCGTGGCGCCTACGAGTGCTGCCGCCCTTCGAAAGCCGCAAGCATCTGCCGTCGCGCCTTGCGAGGCTGCACGAGACGGACGGCCGCACTCCGGTCCTCGTGCGCGGCCAAGGCAGCGAGTTCGACTCACTGCGCGAGTATGTGATCGGCGACGACGTGCGCTCGATCGACTGGCGGGCGACGGCGCGCCGCAACGATGTCGTAGTGCGCACGTGGCGGCCGGAGCGAGACCGGCATGTGGTCATGGTGCTGGACACCAGCCGCACGTCGGCCGGCCGCGTCGGTGACGTCCCACGTCTCGACTCAGCGATCGACGCCGCGTTGCTCCTGACGGCATTGGCCACGCGGGCCGGTGACCGGGTGGACTTGCTCGCATACGACCAACAGTTGCGCGCGTCGGTACCAGGAGCGCTGCCGGGCCGCACGCTGCCTCTGTTCAGCGACGCAATGGCAGGCCTCGAACCGTCGCTGATCGAGCTGAACGCCGAAGGTCTGGTCACGCATCTCATGAAGCAGATCCGCCGGCCGTCTCTGGTGGTGCTCCTCACGAGCATCGACGCGGCTACGATCGACCAGGGCTTGCTTCCGCAGGTAGGGCGCCTGACTGGCCGTCACAACGTGATCGTGGCCTCTGTAGCCGATCCGCGTATCGCACAGCTCTCCAGCGCACGCGGCGACGCGGACGCCGTATTTGCGGCGGCCTCAGCAGAGCTAGCGTTGGCGACGAGGCGCCAAGCAGCGGCGGAGTTACGGCGTCACGGCGTTCACGTGGTCGATGCGATCCCCGACCGTTTCGCACCGGCCCTCGCCGACACGTATCTCGCTCTGAAGGCCGCTGGCCGTCTTTAACTAACGCCAACGAAGGCCCCGGAGTGAAACCACCCTGGGGGTTGCTGTTTTCGCGTTGCAACGTGGTTCCCTAAAAAAGCATAGGAGCCGGACCCAATGTTTGGGTTCGGCTCCTATGCTATGTGGTGGTGCGGCGGTGTCCTGCTCTCCCGCCGGGTGGCCCCGGCAGTACCCTCGGCGCTGGTGGGCTTAGCTTCCGGGTTCGGAATGGGTCCGGGCGTTTCCCCGCCGCCATGGCCGCCGCAACAACTGTGACA
>NZ_DASYZI010000144.1:0-80939 GCF_035946395.1 Actinocrinis sp. | reverse complement strand
CCGCCGAGACCGCTACGAGCCTTCCGCCGACCGCTCGCGTCCTGCCCTTTCGACCGCGCATACAGGTTCCCTCCCACGTCACAGACTAGATCAGCACTCGATGCAGTAGCATAATCTGAGCGGTATCGGAGTGATCTGACCATTGATTCCCGAACGGCGGCTGGAGACGGACATGACCGGTTCTGACCCACGCCCTCAGCCCGTCATCCCGCTGCTCCCCGGCCTTGACGCATCGGCGATCGACACCAGTGTGCCGCATCCGGCCCGTATGTACGATTACTTCCTCGGTGGTCACGACAACTACGAGGTCGATCGGGACGCCGCAGAGCACGTCATCGCTGTCGTCCCGGAAGTGCGGGCGATGGTGCGGGAGAACCGCGCGTTCCTCGGCCGCTCGGTGCGTTTCCTGGCCGAACAGGGCATCAGGCAGTTCCTGGACATCGGCACCGGCATCCCCGGGCCGGGCAACACCGGCGACGTGGCGCACGCGGTGACCCCGGACGCCCAAGTGGTGTACGTGGACAACGATCCGATCGTCATCGCCCACGCCAACGCACTGCTGGCCGGGCACGATCCCAAGCACAGCTCGGTGATCCACGCCGACCTGCGCGATCCGGAGTCGGTCCTGCGCCATCCGCGGACGAACGCCGTGCTCGACTTCGACCAGCCGGTCGCGATCCTGCTGGTCGCGGTGCTGCACTTCATCGAGGACGACGACGATCCGGCCGCGATCGTGGACCGGCTGAAGCAGGTGATGACGCCCGGCAGCTTCCTGGTCGTCTCGCACGGCACGAGCGACATCGACCCGCAGCGGGCCGCCGAGGCGGTCCACACCTACAACAAGGGCGGCGCGCGGATCGTCGCGCGCACGGGGGCGCAGATCCGCGGCTGGTTCGACGGGCTCGAACTGGTCGATCCGGGGCTGGTCCAGTTGCCGTTGTGGCGGCCGGACGGAGAAGTCCCCGGCGACATCTCCGACATCTGGTGGTACGGCGGCGTGGCCCGCAAGGACTGAGCCCGTAGTCAGAGCACGGATGCAGCCCGAGCCGGGTTCGAAGAGCCCTGTTGACAGGTCCGTCCGGCCGCTCTACGTTTCCCCCCGCTGGGCACCGGTTCGTCCCTCACTTCGAGCAGGGAGCGGTAGCCCATGCGTGTCAGACGTCGTATCAAGCTGTCCAGACGCCGCGGGATCGCGGCACTCACCGCCGCGGCGTTGTTCGCGGCCGGACTGTCCGTGGTCACCGCGGCTTCGCCCGCCGCGGCCTCGGTCGCGTTCACCTCCACCGCGGTCGACCAGGGCAGCGGCGACTGCCTGGACGATCCGAACTCCTCCACCACGACCGGGACGCAGCTGATCCAGTGGTCCTGCAACGGCGGCACGAATCAGAACTGGACCTTCACGCCGGTCTCCGGCACCACGGCCTCCTACACGGTCACCAGCGGTGTGTCAGGCCTGTGCATTGACATCTCCGGCCGTTCGACCGCTGACAACGCGCAGGTCATTCAGTGGAGCTGCAACGGCCAGACGAACCAGGAGTTCACCCTGGTCCCGGTGTCCGTGAGCGGCGTGACAAACACCTTCAACCTCCAGGCCGTGCACTCCGGCAAGTGCATCGTGCCCAGCGGCGACAGCACCGCGAACAACACTGTGCTCGTGCAGCTGCCGTGTACGACCGCGACGACGCGCGTGTGGCGGCTGCCCGCCTACAGCAGCGGCGGAACCGGCGGGAACACCGTGACCGTCACGAATCCCGGGACGCAGACCTCGACGGTCGGCGCCGCGGTCTCGCTCCAGATCGGGGCCACCGACTCGGCGTCCGGCCAGACGCTGACGTACTCGGCCTCCGGCCTGCCCGCCGGGCTGGCGATCAGCTCCGCGGGCCTGATCTCCGGGACGCCGACGAGCGCGGGCACGTCGAGCACCGTCGTCACCGCGAAGGACGGCACCGGGGCGTCCGGCACCGCCTCGTTCGGCTGGGTGGTCAACACCACCGGCCAGACCTACCAGGGCATCCCGGCCGTGGCGCCCAACGCCTGCGGGAACTCCGGCCTGCCCAACGCCTACGGCACCAACTTCCCGACCCCGACCGACCCGTACGGCCAGGGCTACTACAACGAGACCGCGCTCGGCTGGGACGGCAACTACTGGCCGGTGTTCCAGTACCTGTCAGGGTCCTTCTTCGCGCGCGGCGTGCCGACGACGTACAACGCCAACGGCACCAACATCTGTGGTGCGATGTACTCCTTCAGCATCTACCAGCTCGGCGGCGCCCGGCCCGCGCAGTCGGTGCAGTGGACGCAGGAGAGCGGCTACCTGCCCGCGATGACCACCTCCTTCACCTCAGGCAGCACCGCGGTCTCGATCAAGGAGTTCGAGGACAAGGTCACCATCGGCGGCAGCCCGGTCGGCGTGGTCTACGCGCGTGTCGCAGTGACCGACAACGGCACCGCGGCGATCACCGCCGACCCGGGCGGCTCGGGCCCGAACCTGGTGCGCCTTACCAGTACGTCACTGAACACCGTGCAGCCCGGCACGACCAACGACAACGACTATCTGGTCGCCGTCGACAACTTCGGCAGCGGCGCCGCCCTGCCCACCGGCTCGACGCTGAGCGCGAACGCGCCGGGCTTCGACGCCGCGGACGGCGCGATGGCCGCGTACTGGAACGGCCGCATCGGCGAGACCGCCTCGTTCTCGCTGCCCAACGTGGCGCTGCCGAACACCGACAACCTGGCCAACCCCGGCGCCGCGCTGGTGAACGCGTACAAGGCCGGGACCGTCTACAGCCTGATGATGCAGATCGGCGAGGCGCAGTTCTCCGCCGCCGATAACTACGCCTGGCTGCTCAACCACGACGTGCCCGGCGAGCTGAACGCCCGGCTGGAGACCGGCGACTACCACGACGCGCAGAACCTGCTGCTGACCGCGCGGATCTCGCAGGCCACGAACTTCAACGAGCACGGCGCCAACTGGTACTTCGACGGCGACTGGAAGACGCCGAGTTCGTGGGCTTACTACCTGGCCAAGACCAACGACACCGCCTTCGTCGGCCAGTACTTCCACGACGACGCGAGCGGTTCCAGCCAGTGGGGCCCGAGCCTGTACACGATCATGCACACGATCTACACCGGCCAGCTGTCCTCCGACGGGGCGCTGGCGTCGAGCTTCGACAACGACTCCTCCGGCCGCTGGCTGTTCGACGACTACTCGGCCCTGGAAGGGCTCGCGGCGTACAAGTACATCGCGACCCGGCTCGGCAACACGACCGAGGCGCAGTGGGCTGACACCGCGTACAGTTCGCTGCTCAGCCATGTGAACACGCTCGTCGGCAGCGACGAGTCGGCCAACGGCTTCAGCTACCTGCCGTGCGTGATCGACCAGCCCAACTCGGCCAACCGCTGCAACACGTACAACGACGCGAACTGGGCCTCGCCGGTCTGGGTCGGCCAGAACCAGTGGTCGACGATGCTGATGGGCGGCACGCTCAGCGGCGTGGTCGGCGATCCGGCGCAGGCCGACAACATGTATGCCTGGGGCTTCGCCCGGCTGGCCGCCAACGGCCTGCCGTACCCGACCTTCGGCGCCTTCAACGGATATTCGACCGCTTACAACACCGCCTACGCCAGCGACGGCCTCTACGGCACGAACTACAGGGACCTGCCGATCACCAGCTACGCCTGGCAGATCGCGACCACCACCGGCGGCCCGAACGCCTGGTGGGAGGCCAACGGCTCCGCGCCGAGCGCGGCCAACCCGTGGATCGGCAGCCACGCCGGCCCGGAGTTCGGCGCCTGTCCGTACGCCTGGCCGATCTCGGCCCAGCAGGAGGGACTGCTCCAGTCGATCGTCGCCGAGGGGCTCTCCGCGACCGGCAGCGGTCCGTACACGTACACCCGTCCGCTGTACATCGGACGCGGCGTACCGAACGCGTGGATCGCCTCCGGGCAGACCATCTCGGCGAACAACCTGACTACGTCCTATGACATGAGCAGCGGCGCGCGCACGACGTACGGGGTCTCCATCTCGGTGACTCAGCCTTCGACGCGCGTCGTCACGGTCAACCTGTCCGGCACGCTGCCGGGTGGCGCGGTGCTGATTCAGCTGCCGATCTTCAACTCGGTCGCGGTGAACTCGGTCACCGGCGGGACGTACAGTTCCACCAGCCACACCGTCACCGC
Organism: Actinocrinis sp.; assembly: GCF_035946395.1. Classification (NCBI taxonomy): domain Bacteria; kingdom Bacillati; phylum Actinomycetota; class Actinomycetes; order Catenulisporales; family Actinospicaceae; genus Actinocrinis; species Actinocrinis sp. The sequence continues at coordinate 76,760 of NZ_DASYZI010000144.1, read as the reverse complement.
GACCGCCGGTGCGACGCAGGTGGTGATCACGCTGGCGAGTTGATCCGGCAGTTCCCGACCGCGGCCGCCCGGTCAGCACTCTCCGGGCGGCCGCGGCACGCTAAGCGATGGACGACTGGCGCACCACCAGGCGGCAGGGCACTGTCTCCACACCTGACGCCGGGCGGTTCGCGATCGCGTCGAGCAGCCGCAGCGCGGCGATCCGGCCGATCTCGGCGAGGCTGAGGTCCACCGTGGTCAGCGCGGGCCGGCTGCCGGTCGCCATGACCTCCCAGTTGTCGTAGCCGACCAGGGCGACGTCCTCGGGGACGCGCACCCCGGCCTCGCGCAGCGCGTCCGCTGCGCCGCGGGCGATCAGGTCGTTCCCGCAGAAGATCGCGTCGCAGCCGGGATCGGCGCGCAGCACCTGCCCGGCCGCGTGCCGTCCCCACAGCTCGGTCCACTCGCCGTAGTACACCCGGCCACCGGACAGTTCGAGTCCTGATTCGGTGAGCCGCCGCCCGGCGTGGTCGGCGCGCACCGCCGCGGCGTGGTGGTGCGCGGGACCGGTGATGTGGGCGATCCGGGTGCGGCCGGAGTCGACCAGGTGCGAGACGGCCAGCCGGGCCCCGCCGGGCTCGTCCGCCACGACCGAGACGTCCCGCGGGTCGGTGGACGGGCCGAGCGCGTACACCGTGGGCACCTGGGCGCTGCCGGCCAGCGGGGGCCGCGGGTCGGTGCGCCGCCCGGTGACTATGATGCCGTCGATCCGCCGGGCCAGCAGGGTACGTACGTAGTGCTGCTCGCGGATCGCGTCGCCCCGGCTGTCGCACAGCAGCACCGAGATCTGCTCGGGCCCGAGCGCGTCCTCGGCGCCGAGCAGCACCGGGATGCTGAATCGGCCGATGCTGTCGGTGGTGATCAGGCCCACCGTCCACGTGCGCCCGCTCAGCAGCCCCTGGGCGAGCGGGTTGGGGTGGAAGTTCAGCTCCTTGGCGGCGGCGAGCACCCGCTGCCGGGTCTCCGGGCGCAGCCGGCCGCGCCCGTTGAGCGCCTTCGACGCGGTGCCCGCAGCGACCCCGGCCAGAGCGGCCACCTCGCCGAGCGTCGCCGGGGCGGTGCCCGGCCTGGCCGCGGCCGACCGCCGTCCCGGTTGTTTTCCCGGCACGGTCCGCCGCTGTGGCAAGTTTCCCGGCATCGCGGCATCCGCCGCCTCGGTCCGCGGCGCATCGCGGCGTGCCCTCTCGCCGCGAACCTCGGGCTCTGCCATGGACAACCCCTTTCCCGGGAACGCCTCCAGAATCTCACACCGACCTGCGCATCCGGCGGCGCTTGACGCGATGCCCCCGGGCGTCTAGCTTCACCGATAGGAAAACAGGAAAAGGTTTTCCTATCCTGCCGAGCGCTTGCCGAGCACCCGAGGAGACCAGGCGTGACCCGCGGAACGCAGCCGATGACGCGCCGGACGGCCGGTCCGCTGCGGCCGATCGCCGAAAGGCGTTCCTCGCTGCGCCCGGTGGCCGGGCCGCGGATCACCGGTGGGTTCTGGGCGCAGCGGCGGCGGGTCAACGCCGAGGTTTGCATCCCGCAGGGGCCCGCGCTGCTGGAGGCCGCCGGAAACCTGCACAACCTCCGGCTTGCGGCTGGCAGCGCCGAGGGTGAGTACCGCGGCGCGTATCCGTTCGTCGACACGGACGTTTACAAGTGGCTGGAGGCAGCCGCCTGGCAGGCCGCTGAAACCGGCCCCGGCCATGAGCCCCCGGGCGAATCAGGCCCCGCTGCCCGGCCCGCCGGCGACCTGGATCCGTTCATCGACCTGATCGGGCGCGCGCAGCAGCCCGACGGATACCTCAACAGCTGGTTCCAGGTGGTCAAGGGCGGGCAGCGGTACGCCGATCTACGCTGGGGCCACGAACTGTACTGCGCGGGCCACCTGATCCAGGCGGGCATCGCGCTGCACCGCGCCACCGGTCGCGCCGACCTGCTGGAGATCGCGCGCCGTTTCGCAGACCACATCGACGCCACCTTCGGCTCCGGGCGGGCCGTGGACGGCGTGTGCGGGCACCCCGAGGTCGAGACCGCTCTGGTCGAGCTGTACCGGGAGACCGGCGAGCTGCGCTATCTGGATCTGGCCCGCTACTTCGTCGACCGGCGTGGTCACGGGCTGCTGGCTCCGGCGGACGAGCGCGACGGCGGCGGGGGACCGGCCTACTGCCAGGACCACGTGCCGGTGCGCGCCGCCCGCGAGGTGACCGGCCACGCGGTGCGCCAGCTCTACCTGCTCGCCGGGGTCACCGACGTCGCCACGGAGACCGGCGACGCCGGGCTGCGCGCGGCGGCCGAGCGGCTGTGGTCCGAGATGACCGCCCGCAAGACCTACCTGACCGGCGGGCTCGGCGCGCACCACGACGACGAGGACTTCGGCGACCCGTACGAACTGCCGAACGAGCGTGCCTACTGCGAAACCTGCGCCGCGGTCGCCTCGGTGCAGTGGAGCTGGCGGATGGCGCTGCTGACCGGGCAGGCGAAGTACTCCGACCTGGTCGAGCGGACCTTGTTCAACGCGGTGCTCTCCGGCGTCTCGCTGGACGGCGAGCGCTGGCTGTACGTCAATCCCCTGCAAGTGCGCGACGGTTACCTGGCGACGGACGGCGACCACGGCGCACGCCGCGTCCCGTGGTTCCGCTGCGCCTGCTGCCCGCCCAACGTCATGCGGCTGCTGGCGAGCCTGCCGCACTACTTCGCCTCGACCGACGATTCGGGGCTCCAGCTGCACCAGTACGCGACCGGCCGCTACGGCGGGCACATCGAGGCCGGAACGGTTTCGGTGCAGGTCGAGACGGACTATCCGTGGAGCGGGACGGTGTGCGTCACCGTCGGGGAGAGCCCTGACGGCGAATGGACGCTGTCGCTGCGCCTACCGGGCTGGTGCGGCGCGTTCCGGCTGGCCGTCGCGGGCGAGCCGGCGCAGTCCCTCGCAGTACCCGAAGACGGCTGGCTGCGCATCCGGCGCGCCTGGAGCCCCGGCGACGCGGTGCGGCTCGACCTGGAGCTTGCGCCGCGGCTGACCGTCGCGGATCCGCGGGTCGACACGGCGCGCGGCTGCGTGGCGATCGAGCGCGGGCCGCTGGTCTACTGCGTCGAGGGTGTCGACCATCCCGGCGGCGGGCTCGACGATCTGGTGATCGACACGGCGACCGGGCTCGGCGAGAGGCACGACCCGGCGTTTCTCGGCGGAGTGACCGTGCTGCACGGTGCGGCGCGACGGCGCGGTACCGGAAAGGCGAGCGCCGGCGCCGGCGCAGGGAACTGGTGGCCGTACCGCGGTCTCGACGGTGCTGACGGCGCCGACAGGAGTGCCAACGGCAGCGGGAATGGGGTCGGCAGCGGGGTCGGCAGCGGCGGCGAGCCGTTCAAGCTGATCGCGATTCCGTACTTCGCGTGGGCGAATCGAGAGGACGGCCCGATGCGGGTCTGGCTGCCCACGCGGTAGCGACTTACGCGGTGACGAACCACAGACTCCGCTGCCGCCGCACGGTGCCCAGCGGCGGCAGCGGCCCTTCTCGGCCGGTGGATGGTTGGGAGCGGCGCGGTGCTGTACAACTCGCCGTGAGTTGTCCAGCACCGCGCCGTTTCTTCGTGTGCTTGTCTTCCTCGTGTGCTTGTCGGTTACGGCATCGGTACGGACCAGATACCGCGTCCGTGCGTGGCCACGTAGAGCGTCTTACTGTCCGGACTCGGCGTCAGGTAGACCGCGGTCGCCGTCGGCAGGTTGCCGTTGGCCGTGATGTCGCTCAGGCCCAGGCGCTTCCAGTGGCCGAGGCCGTCCGCCTTCACGTTGTCCGTGAAGACGCCGAGGTCGGTCGCGACCACGATCGTGCCGTCCGCGGCGATCAGCGTGCGGTTCGCCGGGGCGTCGGGGAACGAGTCGGCGGCCGAGGCGTCGCCGGTGACGTCGGTCCAGGTCGCCCCGCCGTCGGTGGTGCGCCAGATGTGGCCGTATCCTGCGCCGGGCGCTTCGTGCCAGGCGCGCGAGAATCCGGACAGCGTGACGTACGCGGTCGCGCCGGTCGTGTCCGCCGGGTCGATGGCGACTCCGGAGATGTAGCGGTTCGGGAAGTCGGCGGGCAGCGTGATCTGGTGGAACGCGCCGCCGTAGTTGGTCATCACGCCGCGCCCGAAGCTGCCGCTCGGATTGCACGTGCCGCACCATCCGGCCCAGATCACGTGGTTCTGGCTGGCGATGGCGGTGATGGAGTGGCCCGCGCCGGAGTCGGCCAGCTTCTGCCAGTCCGCGCCGGAGGTGCTGCTCCAGGTCTTGGTGTTGCCGTAGACGAACTCGCCGCCGGCGACCCAGAACCCTGAGTCGACCGAGTCGGCGCCGAACGGAGCGGTGAACCGCGCGTTCGGGTCGCCCGGGTTGATGTTGGTGATCGAGGAGGGCGTACCGTCGTCGTTCGCGGTGTAACCGCAGTTGTTCGTCACCGACATCGCGAGGTTGGTGTACTCGCCCACCGTCTGGCACCCGTTGGCCGGGTTGACCATCTGGTCGCCGCCGTCGCCGCCGAACGGCTCGGACATCTCGCCGGCCGGGTTCAGCTGCTCGGTGACGGGCGTCGTCGTACCCGGATAGGTGTACGTGTACGTAGAGCCCTGCGGCGAGGAGAAGGAGACGCCGTTGTCCTGAAGGCCGCCCCAGACGGCGACGCCGCCGGAGGCCAGCGTGCCGGCGCCGACCGAGTAGTACTGAAGGGTGCGCAGCGTTCCGCTGCTGTTGAGGTTGCGCCAGCCGGCCGAGGTCTGCGTGGTCGGCCTGGCGTAGATGCCGCCGTCGTTTCCGGCGTAGACCTCGGGAGCGTGTCCCGGCCACGCGCTGAAGGCGAGCGCGTGCTGGTCGGAGTGCATCACGTTGCCGTCACACGTGTTCTGCGACAGCGTGTAGCTGAAGCACGGCAGGCCGAAGTTCCAGTACCGGCCGACGGCCTGCCAGTTCGCCCCGCCGTCGCGGGACTCGTAGACCTCTTCCAGACCCAGGTACACGTGGTTCGGGTCGGCCGGGTCCACGGCCAGCGACTGGTCATACCACGCCTGGACGCCGGGCTGGTATCCGGGGCCGATCAGCGTGCGCTTCATCGCCGAACCGCTGGCGGCCAGCTGGCTCGACGTGGCGATCTGGTCGTACGGCCCGTTGATGTTCCCGGAGGCCGAGACGTACGCGCCGGCCAGCACCGTGCTGGAACCGGCCTTGTTGATCAGGGTCGTGGACTCCATCACCACGTACAGGCGGCTGCCGTCGGCCGCGTACGCGAAGGTCGCGTTCCCGATCTCCTTCGGCTGGATCGCCCCGGTCGGGTTGGCCTCGGACCAGGTGTTCCCGCCGTCGCGCGAGTAGTAGAAGCCGTTGTAGGCCGCGCCGCTGCGCCACGCCACGTCGGCCACCAGCGAGCGGCCCGAGCTGCCGGGCTGCACCGCGAGGTCGGAGGCGATGTCCGCGAACGTGCTGCTCACGCCGCAGGTCACGCCGGAGACGCCGACGCCGGCGCAGGGCTGGAGCACCGCGGTCCACGCGGTCGGCTGCGCAGCGGTCAGCGACCGGCGGTAGATCCCGTGCGAGGTGACCGCGAAGACGTAGCCCGCCTGGGCGTCGGGCCGCAGTTCGTGGATCGAGGTGCCGTCGAGCTCGCCGCCGCCGACCTGGTCGGCCGAGGAGAACGTGCCGGTCGACGGGTTCGCCAGCCGGTAGACGCCGGAGCCCGCGTAGTTGTCCGAGGCCGTCGTCGCCTCGCCGGTGCCCAGCCAGAGCGAGCCGTCCGGCATCAGCGCGAGGGAGCCGACCGACAGCGCCGGCAGGTGGTCCGCGATCGGGGTCCAGGTCCCGCCGTCGTCCGTGGACCGGAACACGCCGCCGTCGGCGCCGCCCGCGTACAGCACGCCGACGTGCGTCGGGTCGACCGCCAGCGCGGCGATCCGGCCGGCGGAGTAGCCCGCGCCGCCGCCCGAGTTGGAGGCGGCCTGGTCGCGGTAGTGCAGCGAGTCGGAGGCGTACGGCTGGGTCGTCACCTCGGAGAAGGCGGCGGAACTGACCGGCATCTGCGTGACGTGGTTCCACGCGGCGGCGTAGGCGCCCGCCGTCACGGAGCCGTCGGGGGACAGCCGGGGATCGTTGTAGGCGCTCAGTGCGCTCATCAGGTCGTCAGATTCGTCGCCCGCCGCCGCTGAACCACCCGTATTGTTGGCGGAGGGGGCCGCGCCGGCCGGAAAAGCCACCCAGACGGCAGTGGCGACCAGTGCGGCGACGGACAGCGAAACGAACGCGAGTATGCCAGGTTTCGAGGACGGTTTGTCCATATCTCTTCCTGTCCAGGCGGTTAAGCGCCTTGTTGGCGCGATCCCGCCGCGTGGAATGTGGGTCGCCAGGCAGAGTGCACATTAGTCGTGTGCCGCGCCGCAGCCAATGATCGCGACAGCCGTTTTCTTTTCGGCGCTGGATTTCGTGCGCTGACTGCGCCGGAACACGGGAATCGGCCGGTCACGCTCCCGTGTCGGCCGAATCGCCGGTCGCGGTCGTGGCCGCGGTCAGCGCCACGGCCGGTTCGGGAACGTTCAGCTCGCGGGCGAGCAGGCCACGGTATGCGCGGGCCAGCGCCGAATCGGCGGACCCGGTGGCGCCCGGCGGCAGTTCCACCTCACGGCCGTTCGGGAGGATGAGCAGGGTCGTGCTGCCGCGCGGACCACGGCCCGGTCCGGCCAGCCAGCGGGCCATCGTGGCGTGCGTCGCGCCGGTCTCGTCCCGGTACTGCCGCCGCACTTCGCGCTGCATGTCGTCCAGGCCGGTCAGCTCGTCCAGCGAGCCGAAAGAGGTCTGCACCTCGGACGGCACGGCCAGCGTCACGCGCGGACGGCGGTCCGCCGACGTCTTGTCCCCGGCCGGCGGGACGAGCCGGCGGCCGTAGCGCGCGAAATAGAGCATGGAGTGGCTCGAATCGATGCCGCCGAGGAACGGCCGGGGGAACGGGGTCTTGTCGATCCAGCTCAGCGCCCGCGCCGGAATCCGGTCGTCCCCGTTGCCGGGCAGGTGGCGTATTCCGCTGTCGACTTCCACCCACGGCATGTAGCGGACGATGTCCATCGACGCGGGGGAGGGCAGCAGTTCGACGCCGAACCGGTCCGGCTGCTTGGCGACGATCGAACCGGGGGTCAGGCCGAAGCGCCCGACGCCGGCCACGGTCCACAGGTCCGCGTGGTCGCGCAGGAACTCGTAGGTGGCCAGCGCCTCGTCCGCGCTCTCGCTGGGGAAGTCGGTGAATCCCATCATCTGGGCCGCGATGCCGTGTTGCGCCAGTTCCCTCAGCACGGCTGGGACGTGCGCGATCGCCACGCCCTTGTCGATGAGGTCGAGGATCCGCTGGGTCGCCGACTCGTAGCCGAAGGAGACGGCGATGCAGCCGGAGTCCGCCAGCGTGCGGCCCACCGAGCGCTGCGGGAAGGTGCGCTCAAGCCGCAGTTCCGCGCTCCACTTCAGGCCCATCGCCGACTCGGCCATCGCGGCGGTCAGCCGGCGCAGATAGCGCGGCGACATGGCGTCGACCGCGAAGTACAGCATCCGGCCGTAGCGCTTCGCCTCGGCGAGGTCGGCCATGACCTTCTCCAGCGGGCGCTCGCGCGAGGGCGAGGTCGGCCGGTCGTCGTTGAGGCCGTAGTCGCAGAAGGTGCACTTGTTCCAGTAGCAGCCCCGGGTCGGACTGTAGAGGATCACCGGCTCGGGGGACCAGTAGCGGTCCCACTCCCACACGTCGAACGCCGGAGTGGGCAGGGCGCCCACGTTCTCGTAGTTGATCCGCTCGTCCGCGGAGGTGGCGGACGGGGTGAGCACGCCGGCGATGCCCGCCAACGAGCCGCCGGTGCGCACCGCGTCGAGCAGCGCGACCAGAGGTGACTCACCCTCGCCGGGGACGATCGCGTCGACCTCCCGGAAGATGCGCCACACCGTCGACCGATCGAGCGTGTACTTGACCACGTCGCACACCTCGGTCCCGCCGAAGACGATCACGGCGTCCGGGACGAGGCGGCGGGCCATCCGCGCCATCTTCAGCGCGACCGGAAGCTGCGCCGCGTAGTTGACGGAGAAACCGATCAGCCGCCACGGCCGCTGCGTGAGCAGCCGGGTGAATTCGGACTCCAGGTACTCGGCGAAGGGGCTGGCGATCGCGTCGATCACCTCGGGGTCCGCCAGATCCGCGCTGCTGCACAGGTTCGCCCCCGCCTGGAGGCGCAGCGAGAAGGAGTCGAGCAGTCCGGGCGGCATGTCGAGGGAGAACAGCTCGCACCAGCGGTAGAGCACCGCCACGGCGTGCTTGTACGTGGGCAGGTGGTAGAAGAGTTCGGGATCGCGCAGCACCGCTATCGCCCCGCGCACCGAATCGGCCGTCAGGCCCTCCGCCGCGAGCGTCTGCCGGTAGCGCAACTCGTCGCCCCGGGTCCGCACCGGCGCGCAGTCCAGTTCCCGGCGCAGCCGCCGGGCCCGCTCGATCAGGCGGGCGCACTGCTCCGGCCGGGCCAGGAACTCGAACGCGTCGAGGTTGGCGTCGACGCAGCGCTCCCCGCGGTATCCGGCCGCCCGGGCCGCCGCCACAAGGTACGGGATGGAGTGGTATGGCTCCGTCGGGTCGGTGATCGGTGGGTTGATCAACAGGTATGGGAGCTCGTGGACATCCTGAGCACGGCCGCGTTGCACCGAAGGCAGCGGCAGGAAGACATCTGTCATGCAGTGCCTCAGGAGAGTGTCGGTGGCTTTGGATGGTTGCGGATCCCCAATCATTCGTAGCACCGGATCGGCTGCCGCGACAGGTGTCGCAAGGATGTTCCAGGTGGCGCAGCGTGGCGCATCATGTGAGCGTGACCGACATGCTGCTTGTCAACGCGTCCAATTACCCAGCTCTGCCTGTGTATCCGTACGCGTTCATTCAGGTCTCTGCGATCGCCGCGCGGCACGGACTGAGTGTCCGTCGGCTCGATCTGCTCGGGCACGACCGCGGTGCGTGGCCCGAACTGATCGGCGCCGCGGTCGCACAGGCGCAGCCCCGGTCGGTCGGTCTGCACCTGCGGCAGGCGGACTCCCTGTTCATCTCGGACTACGCCGAGAGCTCGAACCCGGGCGCGGCCCGGTACTTCCCGGTCGACGCGACCGTGCACGCCGCCGAGATCGTCAGGACGATGACCGGCGTGCCGATCTTCGTCGGCGGGTTCGGATTCACCACCCACGCGCGCGCGGCGCTGGACCGGATCGCTCCGGACTTCGGCGTCGTGGGGGAGCCCGACCAGATCTTCGAGCGCTTCGATGAGGTCCTGGATGGCGCCGGCCCGGACCGTGCCTGCTTGGACGGCGTCGCCAACCTCGCGTTCCGGGACGGCGGCCGGTACCGGATCAATCCGAGGGTCCACTTCGGGCCGGCGGACCATCCGGAGTACACCGAGACCCTGCTCGCCGAGCTGGTGGCGTTCTACGGCGAGGACGCTCTCGGCAGCCCGGACGGACCGTACGTGCCGGTCGAAGTCATGCGCGGCTGTCCGTACCGCTGCTACTTCTGCTCCGAGCCCATGGTCAAGGGCAGGCGGCACCGGACCCGCGACCTCGACGTGGTGATGGCGGACGTCCGGTTCCTGGCCGATCGCGGGATCGGCCGCGTCTGGCTGGTCTGCTCCGAGATCAACATCGGGGGCAACGAGCTGCTGTTCGAGATGGCGCGGCGGATGCGGGAGCTCAATGACGGCCGCCCCCGCCCGGTCTCCTGGTGTTCGTATCTGCTGCCCAACCCGGAACTGAGCGCGCGGCAGATCCGCGAGCTGCTCGAATCGGACTTCGTACCCGGGTGGAACCAGTTCATGTCCTACGCGGACCGCAACCTCAAGGCCTCGCTGGTGCCCTATCGCTCGCGGCACGCAGTCGCCGCCCAGCTGGCCTGGGTGCGCGAGGCAGGGCTCTTCAACCGGGAGCGCGGGATCCCGGCCCGCCCGCAGACGCTGGAGATGTTCCTGGGCAACTCGTACGCGGACGGCGAGACGATCGCCACGACCCTGGCGCTGGCTGCGCGGGCCGGCGTCCCCGAGCATTTCGACAATGCCCGGATAACCTGGGCGACCCGGGTGTTCGATCTCGGCGCGGGCCCGATCGGCGACCCGGGCGACGACGCGTTCTCGATCTCGCCCGGCGGTGTGCTGCCGCAGGTCGACCTGCTCCAGCCGACGTTCAGCTTTCCGCACCGGATCGTCGCCGCGCTGGGCGGTGTCGAGGCAGCCGGCGAGTTCTTCTCCTACGTGGAGGACACCTTCCTGTCCACGGCGGTCCGTTCCCGGCTGGACTGGTGCGCGTTCCTCGCCGACGCGACGGACCGGGCCACCGTGGAGGGCTGGTGTGGCGAACTGGCCCGCGTCGCCGCGAATCCGGCCGACGGTGACGCCGGCCTGGCCGCGCAGGCAGCCGCGGTGCTGCGCGTGCTCGGTGGCCCGGCCGGGGGCGGGGCGATGCTGCGGAAGTTCTACGAGCCCGCGCAGCAGCGGTCGGCCGCGCTACGGCTGATGGCCGGGATGCTCGTGGAGGTCCTGGTCCGGCTGCGCGCGTCCGAGGTCGCCAAGGTGTTCGAACTACTGGGCCTGCCGCGGTACTGGGACGAGGGAGTACGGATCCCGGCCTACGAGGTCGGCCGGACACTGACCGCGCGCTACCGGTCCGCGGACGAGTTGCTGCGTGACGTGACCGCCGTGACCGGCCACCCGCCGGAGTCGATCCCGGTTCTCGCGGCGCGGGCCTGCCTGTTCGCGAACGATGTCAGGTTCAACCCGCAGTATGTCAGACTCCTGTTTGCCCGCTGATCCCCCGCGCAGCCCGGCGTCCGGCGCCGAGTTCGTCCGGGCTCGTACATGAGAATCAGCCTACTGCTAGTACGTGGGCCTTGCGGAGGCATCACCGCGGTGCTACAGAAAAGGTGCGGTGTCAGAGGACTTCAGTTCGATTCGGCGCGGCCCCGCACTCAACTGTTCCGCAGGCGACACCGCGCTGGTCGCACGGCTCCCGCGCAGGTTCGTCGCGCCCGAGCGGGTTCTCGTCCGCCAGTATCGACCACTGAAATGCAAGGCGGGTATACGTGCACTTATCGGAGATCATCGCGCTGCGCACGGTACCCGCCGCCGCCCTGTGCCTCGGCCTGACTCAACGCTGCCCGCTCAACTGCCGGCACTGCTCGACCAACTCGACGCTCGGCGCGGCCGACTACTCGCAGGCGCCGTTCCGCCGGATCGTGGGGACCTTCACCGAGGAATGCCATCCCGAGCTCGTCGTGATGTCCGGAGGCGAGGCGCTGCTCAAGGCCGAGCTGGTGCGCTGGGTCGGCGAGGCCTCGCGGCGCGTCGGCACCAGCACGCAGCTGATCTCGGGAATGTACTTCGCCCGCGAGCGCCGGACCCCGCCGGCGGTGCGCCGGGCGATCGACGCGGTGGACCACCTCTCCGCGAGCATCGACGTCTTCCACGAGGAGGAAGTGTCACGCGCCGACGTGCTGCGAGTCCTGCGCGAATACGCGGACGAGGGCAAGGACCTCAGCGTGCACCTGGTCGGGCTGGACGATGAGGACCCTTACCTGACCGAGGCGATCGCGGACATCCGCGAGCAGTTGGGCGACCGGGTGCCGATCGCGGTGAACCACGTCGGGTCGCTGGGCCGGGCCGCCGAGTGGCTCGACGCGCCGGGCCCGGTGCCGCCGTGGCGTTCGGGGCCCGAGCCGTGCATGCTCGCCTCCTGGCCGCTGGTGCGCTACGACGGCGCGGTGCTGGCCTGCTGCAAGCAGGAGGTCGTCGACATGCCCGTCGTGCCGGAGCACCTGCTGCTGGGGCACGCCGGCGTGGACGACTGGGAGACGATCAGGAGCCGTACTCTCTCGCGCGACCTGCTGCGCGCGATCCGGGTCGTCGGGCCCCGCTCGGTGCGGCCGGAGGCCGAGGGGTCCGTGTGCGGGTACTGCGAGACGTGCTATGGGCTCGGCGGCGACCCGGCGGCCAGGCGCAGTGCCGAGAAGCTGATGGCGCGGCCCACGATGACGCTGGTGGAGCGCACCGCCGAGCGCATGCTCCGGGAGGCCGGTCCGGAGCATTTCGTCCGCACGTACGCCTCGCCGCGGTTCGCGGACCTCATCACGATAGGCGGCCTGGCCGCCGGCAGCGGTGGCGGCGGCGGTGGAGGCGACAATGGCTAGCGCGGCCGCTGCCAGGCTGAGCCTGGCCGAGGTGGAGGAGTCGCGCTGGGTGCGCGGCGACTCGGCCCTGTTCTTCATCACCGACCGCTGTCCCGTCGGCTGCAAGCACTGCTCGGTCGACTCAAGGCCGGACAGCCCGAGGATCACCGACTTCGCGCTCTTCGAGCAGGTCGTCGCCGGGCTCGCCGAGTCGCCGCTGCGGATCATCGGCATCTCCGGCGGGGAGCCCTTCGTCGAACGCAGGGGGCTGTCATATGCGGTCAGGGAACTGCACCGTGCCGGAAAGAGCGTGGTCGTCTACACGAGCGGATTCTGGGCCCGCACGCCGAAGGCGCCCGCCTGGATCGAGTCGGTGCTCGACCTCTGCGGCTGCGTCTTTCTCAGTACCGATGCATTCCACCAGGCGGGCATGGGCGAGGAGCGATTCCGTAACGCGGCCAAGGCCATCACGGACCGCGGCACGCCGATGGTCGTCCAGGTACTCGACCTCGACACGGAGGTCGACCGGGCGCAGCGCCTGCTGGCGGCGGCGCTCGGCCCCGGCTGGTCGTCCACGGTCGAGCTGAACAAGGTCGCGCTGCTGCCATACGGCCGGGCCGCCGAGCTCTACTCGGTCTCGCGGCGCCGTCCCGTGGAGTCCTTCGGCAGCTGCCGGGTGGCCCGTGCCCGGGTGATCCGCTACGACGGCGTCGTCTCGGCCTGTTGCAACGAAGCGGTGCTGATGGGCGCCGGCCCCGCGTGGTTCCGGCGCCGGGCGGACAGCTCCGGTCAAGTGCTCGACGCCATGAAGCACTACCAGGACAGCGACCTGCTGCAAGTCATCGGCTGGGAAGGCGTCGGCCGCCTGGCCGGCCATCCGCTGGCCGGGGATCTCGGTTCGCGGGAAGCGACCGGCATCTGCGGCGCCTGCTGGTCCCTGGTCGGCCGGATCTCCCGTGGCGAGCCGGTGCCGGCGGGCCGGGCCGCGCGATCCGTGGAGGCGGCGATATGAGCGGCACGGCGGCGCTCGCGGCCCCGCCCGGGTCGAACGCGCGGATCCTCAAGTCGAAGATCGAGTTCGCCCTGCCGGCGCTGCACACGGTCATCGCCCGCGTGTGGTCGGCCCCCGATCTCGACCGGCGCTACGTCGACTACCTCCAGACGATGCACCAGATGATCCGGGCCACCGTTCCCCTGATGGCGGCCGGGATCGCCCGCTGCGAGCAGCTGGCCGGCGACCCGGTGGCCGACGGCGTGGCGGCCTATCTCGGGAAGCACATCCACGAGGAGAACGGCCACGACGACTGGGTCCGTCAGGACCTTGAGCTGATCTGCCCGGAGGCCGGCGAGCTGCTCGCCGCGATGCCGAGCCCCGCGGTCGCGGCCGCCGTCGGCGCACAGTACTACTGGCTGGCGCACCACCATCCGGTGTGCCTGCTCGGCCATATCGCAGTGCTCGAAGGCTATCCCGGCTCGCCCGAGCTGCCGAAGCTGCTGGCGAAGCGCTCCGGTCATCCGGACAGGGCCTTCCGCACGATGCACGTGCACGCGGTCCTCGACCAGCGGCACCGCGACGAGCTGTTCGACGCGATCGACGCGCTGCCGCTGTCCGCGCGGCACCACTCCATGCTCGGCGTCAGCGCGATGCACACGATCGGCTCGCTCGCCACCGTGTTCGAGGAGCTTGCCGACCGGCGGGTGGCCGCGCACCGGATCAGGACCATGGCGACGGAGGGAGAGTGACCATGGCGGCACCCAAGATGTTCGAGGCCTTACGCATCCCCAGGTTCCGGCGGATCTTCGCCGGCCAGACGGTTTCGCAGCTCGGCGACTGGCTCGACTTCGTCGCCGTGCTCTCCCTGGTCGCCTACACCTGGCACGACGGCGCGGCCGGGCTCGCCGCGGTGGCGATCTGCGGCGCGCTGCCCTGGGTGCTGGTCTCGCCGCTGTCCGGAACGCTGGCGGACCGGCTGCCGACCCGCGCCGTGCTGGTCGGCTGCGACCTGGCCCGCGCGGCGATCGTCCTGTGCTACCTGCTGGCCGGGAACATCGTCGTGCTGCTGGCGCTGCTGATGCTCAAGGTCGGTTTCAGCACGCTGTTCAACCCCGCCGAGGCCGCTGCGATACGCCGGGTGGTGCCCGACGGCGAGCTGCTGTCCGCCAACACCCTGACCACCTTCGCCGCGCAGGCCACCAAGATCGTCGGCCCCGGTCTCAGCGGTCTGCTGCTGGCCACGGTCGGCGCGCACGGCGCCTTCGTCGCCGACAGCGCCTCGTTCCTCGCCTCGGCGGCGATCCTGGCCGGCCTGCCGATCGCCCGGCCCGAACTCGCGGCTTCCGGCACGTCCGGCCGCAAGACGGGGGTGCGCGCCGAGATGGCCGCCGGGCTGCGGTTCATCCTCGGCCGGCGGGTGCTGCTCACCGCCGTGGTCGGCATGGCCGCGACCGTGTTCCTGGTCTTCACCTTCGACACGCTCACCCCGCTCGCCCTGTCCGGCATGGGCTTCAGGCCCGAACTGCTGGGGGAGTGGCTGGCCTGCGTCGGGATCGGCGCCGTCGTCGGCACGGTGCTGGTCGGCCAGTGGGGCGGCAAAGTCAGGCCGCTGCGTCTGATGGGGATCTCCCAGGCGGTGGCAGGCCTCTGCGTGGCCGTGATCGGCGTGACCGTCGACCATGCGCACAACCCGCCGTTCGCCGCGGTCCTGCCGATACCGATCGCCGTCGGCTTCGCCGCGTCGGGCCTGCTGATCGCGTACCCGGTCATTTTGCAGACGTCCACCCCGGTCGAGCTGATGGGCCGGGTCATAGCCTTCGCCGGAATCCTGCCGACCGTGCTGCAACTGGCCGCCCCCGCGGTCGGCGCGGCGCTGGCCGGCGCCTTCCACGTGGGCCCGGTCTTCACCATCTCAGGGCTATGCATCGTGGCGGTCGGCTTGGCGGTCGTCGCGCAGCGTGTCCCCGCCGAGGCCCGGACGGCGCCGGAACCCGACGCGCAGCCGCTCACCGAGGACGCCGAGGACGACGTGATGGCGCACTGGGATCCGGACCCGGACCCCGAACCGGAAGCCGGGCAGGCGCTGCCGTATCCGCGCCGGATACCGGCCGGGGCCGGGGGATTCACGGGTCTGTGAGAAGACTGCCTTCCCTGCCGGGAAGGTGAGGCGAAACGGTTCGAGTGCAGAGAGTGGAGGTGTAAGCAATGTCCGAATTCGACGCGATCGAGGCCCTGGCGCAGGCCGGTATCCCGGTCCAGGATGTCAGTGAGGACGAGCGCGCGGTCTACGCGTCGCTGTCCGAGGAAGAGGTGGCGGTCCTGTCGGGTCTCAAGGCCCGGCTCACCGCGGCCAACGGCGACGTGGAGGCCCACGAGCTGTCCAACGGCGGGAACTTCTGGTAAATCGACGATCCACCCGCCGGCGAACGCCGGTACCGCATGACGCGCCGGTCCGCTGTCCGGGACGAGCCCCGTGTCCCGGAGATCGGGCCGGCGCGAATTTCCCTGTCCGGCGCGGGCCGTGCGCACCGCCGAGCACCTGGAGGACCGTTGCCCCGCCGCTGCCCGTCCTGTTCCGCGGAACAGGCTGACAGCGCGAGGTTCTGTAGCGCCTGCGGGACGGACGTCGGCGTCGTCGCCGGTACCGTCGCCGCCGCGGCCGCCGGCGCGGGCCCGGCCGCCGCGCGCTCGTGGATCCGCAAGATCGTCACGGTCCTGTTCTGCGACCTGGTCGACTCGACGGCCCTCGGCGGACGGCTCGACGCCGAGACCATGCGGACCCTGATGATGCGCTACTACGCCGCCATGCGCCAGTGCGTGGAACGGCACGGCGGCCACGTGGAGAAGTTCGTCGGCGACGCGGTGATGGCCGTGTTCGGCGTGCCCGCTGTGCACGAGGACGACGCGCTGCGCGCCGTGCGCGCCGCGCTGGAGATGCACCGCGAGGTCGCCGCACTCAACGAGCGGCTCGGCGACCGGCTCACCCTGCCGCTCGGCGTGCGGATCGGGATCAACGCCGGGGAGGTCGTCGCCACGGTCGACGACCTCGACGCCGACAACCTCGTCGCGGGCGACGTGGTGAACATCGCCGCGCGCCTGGAGCAGGCCGCCTCGTCCGGGCAGACCGTCATCGGGGAGAGCGTGCACCGGCTCACCCGGGAGAGCGTCGTGGCCGAGGCGCTCGATCCGATCGCGGCCAAGGGCGTCGACCGGCCGCTGGCGGCCTGGCGGGTGCTGTCCCTGGCGGTCGCGGCCGCGCCCGCGCGGCGGACCGGCTTCCACGGCCGCGGCCTGGAACTCGCCGCGCTGCGCAACTGCCTGGCCCGGGCCTCCAGCCACCGCACGTTCCAGCTGTGCACCGTCTACGGCGAGGCGGGCATGGGCAAGACGCGGCTGGCCGAACAGCTGCTGGCCACCGTCTCGACCGCCGAGGCACGAGTCGCGATGGCCGCGTGCCCCGCGTACGGGACCGATGGCAGCACCCTGCTGCCGATGGTCACCGCGATCCGGCGCACCGCCGAGGACCTGGGCTGGGACCCGGCCGAACTGCTTCCCGGGCATCTGGTCGAGGGCGCGGTCGGCGACCTGCCCGCCGAGACCTTCGCGGCGATCCGGCGCGGCCTGGACGCGCTGTGCCGCGACACCGCCGTGCTCCTCGTCCTCGACGACCTGCACTGGGCCGACGATCCGCTTCTCGACCTGCTCGACTCGCTCGCCCAGCGGATGAAGAACAGCCCCCTGATGGTGCTGTGCCTGGCCCGGATCGACCTGCTGGAACGGCGCCCGGACTGGGGCGGCGGCAAGTTCTCCGCGGTCAGCCTGACCCTCACGCCCTTCGCGCCGGACGAGTGCGAGTCGCTCGGCCGGGAACTGGTACGCAACGCGTCGTTCGACCAGCGCGTGCTGGCCCGCTGTGTCGAGGCGAGCATGGGCAACCCGTTCTTCCTCGAACAGTTCCTCCAGATGGAGTCCGAGCGGCGCAGCGACGACGAGTTCCCGCTGACGGTCCAGTCCGCCGTGGCCGCGCGGCTCGACCGGCTCTCCAGGCGGCAGCGCGACGTCCTGGAGTGGGCGTGCGTGATCGGGCACGAATTCGGTACCGCGACCCTGGAGCGCTGCTGCGGCGAGGCGGCCGGCCTCGCCGCGGCCCTCGACGAGCTGGACGACAAACTGCTGATACGCCGTACCACGGACGGCGATTACGAGTTCTGCGGCAAGCAGGTGTACGACATCTGCTACGCCGCGATGCCCAAGGCGGAGCGCGCGCACCGGCACCGCGCCCTCGGCGACATCTACGGCGGGCAGGACGCCCGCCCCGGACTGGCCGGCCACCACTACCGCTCGGCGCTGCTCTACTGGAACGAGGTCTTCTACGACGGCGACGAGGTCGACGAGGTGCGCCGCGACGCCGGAATGAGTTTTCTGCGATCCGGCCGGTCCGCACTGGCCGTGGAGGACCTGCCGCGCGCCGAGAGCGCCCTGCGCCGGTCGGTGGAGCTGCTGCGGCTCGCCGACGGCGGACCGGCTCTGGAGGCGAAGTCGCTGCTCATGGACACGGCGGGCGCGCTCGGCGACGGCGGCGCCGCGCTCGCCCTGGCCGACGAACTCGTCGCCGAGGCCGAACGCGCCGGGAACGAGCGGTTCGCCCGCTACGGCCGGATGGAGCGGATGGCGCTGTCCCCGGGCGTCGGCCCGGCGCAGCTGGAGGAACTGGCCCGCCGGGTCGAGCGGATCTGCGAACGCGAGCAGGACGCCGCCGGATCGGTGCGCGCCTGGACCAGGCTCGGGCAAGCGGCCGACCGGCAGGGCCGGCACGCCGAGGCGGCCGGGCACTTCGGCCGGGTCGTCGAGTTCGCCCGCCGGTCGCCGGGCGTGCTCGGCCTGCTGACCGTGCTCGGCGGGCTGGCCTCCGCGCTGCGCAGCGGGACCGAGGACTGCGCCACGGCGATCGAGTCCTGCGAAAGCCTGCTCGACGAGTTCGGCGCCGCCCGCGCCGGGGTGTGGGCCGCGGTCGGCCCCCCGCTGGCCGAGTTGCTGGCCATGCGCGGCCGGTTCGCCGAAGCGCACCGCCGGATCAACGGTGCGATCGAGGCCGTGGACGACCTGGGCTTCCCCGAACCCCGCGCGGCCATGGAGATGTTCCAGACCGGCATCGCCCTGCTCGAACGCGACGCTGCGGCCGCGCTCGACCACCTGGAGCAGGCCCGCGACCGCTACGCCAGGCTGGGCGTGCACTCGCCGCTCTGGCTCGCCGCCCAGAGCGCGCGGATCCTGCTGGAGGCGGGCCTGGTGGACCAGGCCGCCGAGACCATCAGCCCCCTGCTGGCCGCGGAGCCGGCTCCTGTCGCGTCCGGCGCGTCGGCCACATCCGGCGGTGCCCCGGCCACGGCCAGCCAAGTCAGTGCTCTGTCGTTACACGCCCGCATCCTCGCCGCGCAGGCCCGCCCGGCCGAGGCGGTCGCCGCGTCGGCGCGGGCCGAGGAACTGATGGCCGGGGTCGAGTCCCCCATCCTGCGCGCGACCGTCCACCTTGACAGTGCACTGATAGCGGCGGGCATCGGCGACCGCGACACGGCCGGCCTCAAGAGCAGACAGGCACAGGAGTTGTTCGAGCGGAAGGGACACCTGGTAGGTGCGCGTTGGGCGCAGCGGCTGCGCGAAGAGGGGCGCCTGTGATCGCCCGAACTGACGCCGGGACCGGGTCGCCCGACTCATCCGGACCGGGCCGGCTCACCTGGAAACTCGCCCTCCCCTCGGCCGAGGTGCCCGGCATCCCGTCCGACTGGCCGATGGAGCGGCTGCGCGACTGGGCCTGGGGCGGCGCCACCGGCGCCGGGGTGCGCGTGTGCATCCTGGACAGCGGGATCGAGCCGGACCATCCCCTCGTCGGCCCGCTCGACGGGGCGTACGCCGCCGTGCCGGCGCAGGACGCGGGCGCAGGCTACGGCGTCCTTCCGGAACCGCCGCACGACCGCTTCGGCCACGGCACCGCGTGCGCCGGGATCATCAGGTCCCTGGCGCCGCAGTGCTCGCTGACGAGCGTGCGGGTGCTCGGCGGGAAGACCGGCAGCGGCGACGCGCTGCTCGCCGGTCTGCGCTGGGCGATCTCAGAGGGTTTCGACGTGGTGAATCTGAGCCTTTCCACGACCAAACCGCGCTACACCCCGCAGCTGCGCGAATTGGCGGACGAGGCCTTCTTCCGCGGCACCGTCCTGGTCGCCTCGGCGCACAACATGCCGGTGGAGAGCTTCCCGTGGCGCTTCTCCTCGGTCATCTCCGTGGGCAGCCACACCGTCCCCGACCCGGAGCTGATCTACTACAACCCGTATCCGCCGGTCGAGTTCTTCGCCCAGGGACAGGACGTGCAGGTGGCCTGGAGCGGCCACGGTACCAAGAAGGTCTCGGGAAACAGTTTCGCCACCCCACGTATCGCAGGGCTCTGTACTCTCGTGCTGAGCAAGCACAGAAACCTCAGACCGTTCCAGATCAAGAACATCCTCTTCTTGGCCGCCAGGAATGTGGGTTATCGCGATGAGTGACGATGAGTGACTCCGGCCGCCTGTGGGATTCGGAGGCGGCGGCCCTGCTCAGCCTGATCCCCGACCACGACCGCCTGTTGCAGAGTGTGGTCGAGACGGCCCGGGGCATCTTCGCCGCGCAGGCCAGCTCGATATTCCTGCTGGACCCGCAGCGCGAGCACCTGGTCTTCGAGGCCGTGTCCGGGGCCGGCGAGGCGCATCTGGTCGGCATGCGGGTGCCGGTCGACCAGGGCCTGGCCGGCTGGGTGATGGCCTCGGCCCAGCCGATCGCCGTCGACGACGTGGACAACGACCCGATGTTCGCCAGGAACGTCGCCGAGTCCACCGGCTACGTCCCGCGCAGCATCCTCGCCGCGCCGCTGCTGATCGACGGCGACTCGATCGGCGTGATCGAGGTCCTCGACCGCACCAGCGATCCGCGCGGCGAGCTGTCCGACCTGGAGATCCTCGGCCTGTTCGCGAACCAGGCCGCCATCGGCCTGCAAATGCTGCGCCGCGCCTGGCTGGCCGACGCCCGCACCGATGCTCGTGGCGAACGCGTCGCCGCCGGCGAGCGGTCGGGCGCGAGCGCGAGCGGGAGCGGGAGCGGGAGCGGCGAGGGCCAAGCGGCGGCCGACTCGTCCCTGGTCAGTGCCCTGCGACTGCTGCGCTCCTGCAACGAGCGACAGTTGAAGAAGGCGCTCGTCGTGCTGAACGCCGTCCTGGACGTCTGACGGTCGTCGGCCGGATCACCGTGTTGTGCAGAAACACGGCGTCGTGCAGGAACATGGCACGGCCGACGCTTGTTCGACGTGCCGTGCACAGCGCCGAGAGCGCCGGGGGCCCTGTAACGGCAGTTCATCCCCTCCTGGCCGCCAGGTTCAGCCCGCACCGCTTCGATGCCACGCGCACGGTCGACGAGCAGAGCATCACAGCCCTCGCAGAGGCGTTCCGCTGGGCGCCGTCGGCAGGAAACTCCCAGCCATGGGGCCTGCATTGTTCGCCGCTTCCGCAGTGGCCGGGGCGTTGGAGGAAGTGAGCACCTGCACGGGATGGCGGGCGCCACCGGATACGGATGTTCGATCTTGGAGTTCCAGGTCCTCGGCTCCTGATCCGGCACTGATCCGGGAGCGAGACGCGCGGCCCGCCTGCCAGCCGTCTGTCACGACGTCTGCCGGCGGGCCGCGCCGTCGAGGAAGTGCGCCAGGGGGAGCGTCGCCGCGCCGAGCGTGACCGCCTCCGGGCCCAGTTCGCCGAGCTCGATCGATGCCGCCGCGAACGGACGGCGCAGCGAGTGCCGTCCGGCCGACTCACGGATCGCGACCAGCAGCCTGTCGCCGAGCAGCAGCCCGGCCCAGCCGCCCAGGATGACCCGCTCCGGATTGAACAGGTTGATCAGGTTGGCGATGCCGATGCCCAGGTAATACGCGGTCTGCGTCAGCAGGGCGGTCGCCGCGGGAGAGGATCCGGCGGTGGCGACGAGCGTCGCGAGCGCCGCCTCCTCGGTTCCGGTGGCGGGCGTCCCGGAGCCGGACGTTCCGAAGCCGGACGCCTCAGCGGCGCCGAAGCGGTCCAGGATCGCCTCGGCGCCGACGTAGGCCTCCAGGCAGCCGTCCGATCCGCACCGGCACCGCCTGCCGCCGGCGACGATCGTGGTGTGCCCCCACTCGCCCGCGCTGGACGTGGTGCCGAGATACATGCTCCCGCCGGAGATCAGCGCCGCGCCGACGCCGGAGCCGATCAGCACCACGGCCGCGTTGCGCGCCCCGCGCCCCGCGCCGAACCACAGCTCGGCCTGGCCCATCGTCTTCGCGCAGTTCTCGAAGCGCAGCGGCAGGTCGGTGTGCGCGCGCAGCAGCCGTTCCATCGGCACCGCGTCCCAGCCGTAGGTCTGGCCGTGCACCAGCGCCTCGCGGCCCTGCTCGACGATTCCCGGCACGCCGACGCCGACGCCGAGCACTTGCGTGGGGCTGACACCGGCGTCGGCGAGGACCGCGCGCAGGCCGTCCGCGATGGCCCGCACCACCACGTCCACCCTCTGCTCGGCGGGATCGAGCGGGTACTCGGCCTTCGCGTGCTCGGTCAGCGCCAGGTCGTACAGCCCCACCCGCACCCGGGTCTCGCCCACGTCGGCGCCGACCACGAACCCGTATTCCGGCCTGACGTCCAGCAGTACGCGCGGCCTGCCGCCGTCCGAGTCCTGCGATCCGGCCTCGGCGACGATGCCCTCGGCGAGCAGCTCGCGCACGACGTTGGTCACCGACGCCGGGCTCAGCCCGGTCGCGGCGCTCAGATCCTGCCGGCTGCACGGCCGGTCGAAGTACAGCGACCACAGGACGGCCGCCCTGTTCCCGCGTCGCAGATCCCTGACGGTACGGTGCCTACGGTCGTGCATCGGCTCCTCGTTGTTTCAAGACTCAAAACAACGGTACCGCACGGCACCCGTGTTTTCCGGCCCGGACACGCCTCCCAGTCACCGAAAGTGACGGCTGTCAAGGCCGCCAAAGGGGCGTTCTGTTGCATAGGGGGACGATCAAGAGGCGTTGACACCGCTGCGAGCCGAATCAGAGAATGGATGTCGCATCAGTCATGCCTCGGCAGAGGCGACCGGGGAAGAGCCGAGCCTGGAAGGTCGAGCGTAGTGTCACCGACTGATCCTGTGATCACAGTTTCCGGCCTTCGCATGCGATACGGCGCCTTCGAAGCCGTGCGGGGCATCGACCTGCACGTCGAGCGCGGCGAGGTGTTCGCGTTCCTCGGCCCCAACGGCGCCGGCAAGACGACCACCGTCGAGATCCTTGAGGGTTACCGCAAGCGCAGCGACGGCGTGGTGAGCGTCCTGGGCCAGGACCCGGGCCACGCGGACCGCACATGGCGGTCCCGCATCGGAGTGGTGCTCCAGGAGTCCAAGCCCGAGCGGGACCTGACCGTCACCGAGTGCCTGCGCCTCTACGCGGGCTACTACCCGAAGCCCCGCGGCATCCGTGAGACGTTGGAGCTGGTGGGCCTGGCCGAGAAGGCCGGGGCCATGGCGAGCAAGCTGTCCGGCGGGCAGCGCCGGCGCCTGGACGTGGCGCTGGCCCTGATCGGCGACCCGGAACTGCTGTTCCTCGACGAGCCGACCACCGGGTTCGACCCCTCGGCCCGGCGCGCGGCCTGGGAGATGGTCGCCGGGCTGCGGGATCTCGGCGTGACGGTGTTCCTGACCACGCACTTCATGGACGAGGCCGAGCGGCTGGCCGACCGGGTGATGGTGATCGCCGCCGGGAAGATCGTCGCCGAGGGCACGCCGGGCACGCTCGGTGGGCGCGACCGCACCGCCACCCTGATCAGCTTCTCGCAGCCGGCGGGCACGTCGTTCGACGACCTGCCCGCCCTGGTTCGCGAGGCCGCGGTGCCCGAGGGCGCGGGAGTGGACCGGCTGCTGCTGAAGTCCGTCTCGCCGCTGGAGGTGCTCGGCCCGCTGGTGCACTGGGCCGAGGGGCGGCACCTCGACCTGCCGGACCTTGAGGTGCGCCGGCCGAGCCTTGAGGACGTGTACCTGGCGCTGACCGCGCCGGTCGAGGACGGCGCCGCCGATGCCGGCGCGACCTCCTCATCCCAGTCCGGTCCCGCTTCCGGCGGCGAGCAGCGTGCGGAGGCCCTGCGATGACGACCACGACTTCCAACGCACCCACCGGTTCCGCGGGCGGCGCCTCCGTCGGCTCCACCGTCAGCCTGACGCTGCATCAGTTCCCGTACGACCTGCGCTCGTGGTTCCGCAACCGCCAGTCCCGGTTCTTCACCGTGATCCTGCCGATCACGTTCCTGGTCATCCTGGCCGGGGTGTTCGGCGGCTCGACCAACGGCAAGGTCAACCAGGTCGACGTCGCGGGCGGCAAGATCGACACCTCGGTCTACTACGTCCCGGGCATCATCACCCTCGGCATCATCGCCAACTCGCTGGTCAACCTGGTGATCTCGGTGACCGCGCAGCGCGAGTCCGGGGTGCTCAAGCGCCGCCGCGCGACCCCGGTCCCGGCGGCCGCGGTGATCGCCGGCCGGGCGCTGACCTCGGTGGTGACCTCACTGGTGATGTCGGCCATCCTGCTCGTGCTCGGCTGGATCTTCTACCACGCGCACCTGCCCGCGAGCACCGCCCCGGCGCTGGTGATCACGATCATCCTGGGTTCGCTCGCCTTCTGCTGCCTCGGCTACGCGCTCGCCTCGGTCATCACCGACGAGGACGCGGCGCAGCCGGTGGTGCAGGCGGTCATGCTGCCGCTGTACTTCATCTCCGGGGTCCTCATCCCCAGCTCGACGCTGCCGACCTGGCTCTCCGACATCGCCAACGTCTTCCCGGTGAAACACCTGGTCGAGGCGCTGCTCGCCGCGTACAACCCGAACAACACCACCGCCGGGTTCGCCGGCACGGACCTGCTCATCGTCGCGGCCTGGGCCGTCGCGGCGCTTGCCTTCGCCCTGCGCCGGTTCAGCTGGCTGCCGAAGGGCGGATGACGGACGACGCCGTGCCCGAACCGGCCGGTCAAACCCCGGCCCGGCCGGTTGCCAACCGAGGACCAACTAAGGAGATGCGCGATCAATGGCTACTGAGACCGAGTACAAGCAGGGTCAGTGTGCGCAGCACGGACAGGTCAACGCGAGTCGCGAACTGCCCGCCCTGAGCTTCCCGTTCATCGTGACCAAGATCCAGCGGACCATGGCCGCGAAGAAGACCCCGTTCGAGTGCCCGCAGTGCGGCAAGCCGGTCAGTGTCAGCTGAACCACTCGGCTGTGTCACGGCTGAATCACTGTGAGCTGAACGGCTCGACGTCAGACGGCTTGGCTCCGGCTATCGCAGGTGGGTAGCCGGAGCCAAGCCGTCTCACTTGACCGATCCGGCGGTCAGCCCGGCCACCAGATGGCGTTGCAGCAGCAGGAACGCGGCCACCACCGGCACGCTGACGACCAGCGACGCGGCCATGATCTGGTTCCAGTACACGTCGTTCTCTGACGCGTAGTTGCGCAGCCCGACGGCGAGGGTCCGGGTGGCGTCGCTGGTCATCACGGAGGCGAAGAGCACCTCGCCCCAAGCGGTCATGAACGAGTAGACCGCGACCGTGATGATGCCCGGCACCGCGACGGGGATGATGACGCGGATCAGCGCGCCGAGCGGCCCGTTGCCGTCCACCTTGGCGGCCTCGTCGAGTTCGCGCGGGATCGAGTCGAGGTAGCCGACCAGCATCCAGATCGAGAACGGCAGGGTGAAGGTCAGGAATGTGATGATCAGCCCGAGCCGCGAGCCGGAGAGCTGGACGCCCGTGGCCGTGCCGATGTTGACGTAGATGAGGAACAGCGGCAGCAGGAACAGGATGCCGGGGAACATCTGGGTGGACAGGACCGTGATGCGGAAGACCTGCCGGCCGGGGAAGCGGTACCGGCTGACCGCGTAGGCCGCCAGCAGCGCGATCACCACGGACAGTGCGGTGGACGCGGCGGAGACGATCAGGCTGTTGATGAAGTAGTGGGCCAGCGGGACCGTCGTCCACATGTCGGCGTACGGACGGGCCGTCAGGTGCGCCGGGATCCAGGTGAACGCGGCCTGTACTTCCTGGAGCGGCTTGAGCGAGCTGCTGAGCATGACGTAGATCGGCGCCGACGTGAACAGCGTGAGCAGCGTCAGCACGACGCGGCGGGTCCACACGAAGCCGCGGGACGGCGCCATCGGCGACCCGCGGCGCCGGGGCCCGGCGGGGATCTCGGGCGCTGCGGTGTCAGCCAAGATCTTTCCTTCTCCGGTCGGTGAGCAGCAGGTATCCGCCGGTGACCACCAGCAGGAACAGCATCAGCAGCACGGACATCGCCGAGCCGGAGCCGAAGTTCCAGTTCTGGAACGAGGTGTCGTAGATCTGTAGGGAGAGCAGATTGGCCTGCGGCGGCGGGACGTCCCCGAACAGCACGAAGGGGGTGTTGAAGTCGTTGAAGTTCCACAGGAACAGCACCAGGAGCAAGACCTGGTTCACCGGCCGCAGCGCGGGCATCGTGATGCTCCTGATCCGCCGCCACTCGCCGGCGCCGTCGATCGCGGCGGCCTCGTAGAGCTCGCCGGGGATGTTCTGCAATCCGGCGGTGACGACGAGGAAGGCGAACGGCCAGTTGCGCCACACGGCGGTGACGACCAGCGCGATGAAGCTGTTGTGGCCGATCAGCCAGAAGGGCGCGCTGTGGTACAGGTGCAGATCGTCGACGAGCAGCCGGTTCACCAGGCCGGTGTCGCGCTGGAACATGAACTCCCAGGTGATCGCCGCCGCGAAGGCGGGCAGCGCGTACGGCACCAGGAAGTAGGTGCGCAGGACCCCGCGCCCCCGGAACCGCTCCTGGGTCAGCAGCGCGGCCGCGAGCCCGATCAGCCAGGACACGGCGACCGTCAGCACGCTGAAGGAGCAGGTCACCCAGAACGAACTGAGCAGCTGCTGGCCGACGGCGCTGTGGAAGTCGAGCGCGAAGCGGTAGTTGGTCAGCCCCGCGTACGGCGCGGCGCCCCAGTCGCGGATGAAGAACTCGGTCAGCTGCTTGAAGCTGATGAAGATGCCCACCAGCATCGGCACGATGTGCACCAGCAGCTCGAACAGCACCGCGGGCAGCAGGAGCAGATACGGCAGCGCGCCCGCGCGCAGCCGCGCAGACAGCGGGCGCCTGGCTCGCGGCGGCTTGACCGCCGTGGCGTCGGCGATTTCGGTGACTGCGGCCATACACGAGTCCTTCCGCGAGTCCTACCGGACGGATCGGGCGCGCCGCCGCGCCGAGAGGTTCGGCCTCCCGGCGCGGCGTGTGTTCAGCGGCACTGTGTTGATGAACACTGTGTTGGTTGGGGACTGCGTCAGCGGGCGGGGCGTCAGCTTCCCGCCTGCAACTTCTGCTGCGCCTGGTCGAGCTGGCCGGCGACGAGCTGGTCGGTGATCTGCTGGCCGCTCGCCGCGTCCGCGAACAGGTTCTTCACCACCGCGCCGACCAGCGTCTGGAACTGGCTGATCTGCGGGATGGCCGGCATCGGCGCGGCGGAGGTGGCCAACACGTTCTGGTAGACCTTCGCCGCGTCGGTCTGGAACGCCGGGTCGCCGTAGGCGTCGCTGACCGAGGGCAGCGAGCCGAAGCTCTTGTTCAGGTCGATCTGGGTCTGCTTCGACGTCATGAACTTGACGAACTTCAGCGCCGCGTCCTTGTTCTTCGTGTTGGCGAAGACCGCCAGGTTGATCCCGCCGACGATCGAGTCGACGTGCTTGCCGCCGGCCGGCGGCGCGGCGGGGAAGGGCACCGGCGCGATGCCGTAGTCGCCCTTCTTCATCCCGTACTTGGCCAGCGTGGCGTCCGCGGACTGCCACAGCAGCATCGCTGCCTTCCCGGTGGCGAAGTCCTTCACCGCCTCGGTGCCGTTGGAGTACTCGGCGTCGCTCGGGTCGGCGATCTTGTCCGCGCCGAGGAAGTCGACGTACTGCTTGATCCCCGCGACGTTCTGCGGGGTGTCGAAGGTGGGCTTGCCCGAGGCGTCGAAGAAGGCGCCGCCCTGCTGCTGGCTGAAGGTGAAGGCGTGGTGCGAGTTCTCCGTCGTGCTGCCGCCCTCGACGGAGACGCCCCACTGGCCCGCGTGGGTCAGGGCCTTGGCGTCAGCGAGGAAGTCGTCCCAGGTCGCCGGGGCGTTGGCGATGTTCGCGGCCTGGAACATCGCCTTGTTGTAGTAGAGCGCGTACGCCGCCGAGTAGATCGGCACGCCGACCGGGTCCTTGCCGGGCGCCCCGGTCGCGGCCAGCGCTCCGGGCAGGAACCGGTCGCCGCCGCCGAGCTGGGTCATCACGTCCGAGCTCATCGGCAGGAACGCGCCGGTCGCCTGCACCGTGGCGGACCAGGTGTTGCCGATGTTGACCACGTCGGGCCCCTGGCCCGAGGTGGCCGCGGCGAGCACCCGGTTCTGTAGGTCCTTCCAGCCGATGACCTCCAGATGGACCTTGACGCCGGTCTGCTGGGTGAACGCGTTCAGCTCCGGCGTCAGGATGCTGACGTCATCGGCGATCGAACTGCCCTGGTCGCTCGACCAGTACGTGATGGTCTGCGACCCGCCGGAGCTGCTGCCCCCCGATGAGGAGCCGCAGCCCGAGGCGAGCAGCGCCGCCACGGCGGCGAGCGCCGGGAGGAGAGGTCTGCGATAGCGGGAACTGCGCATCTGTCGACCTTTCGGGAGGGGCGGAGGCGGCGAGGTCGGCGGGGGTGCGAGACACGTGTGGCCGCCGCGCCGGGCGACCGGACGCGCGGGTTGTCTCCTCTCCGACAGCCGCTTACGATGCCCAGAAATCCGCAACGAGTCAACAGTTTCAACTGGAAAACGAAAAGATCTACAATTTTCCGCAATCGGCGGCGAGTAGGCGAGACTGGTACGCGGCAGGATCGGCGCCATGGCGCGGATGAAGGCGCAGATGGAGGGAACGTGCTCGCACAACAGCGGCATGCCTACGTGCTGGAACGGCTCAGTGCCCAGGGAGCGGTCCGGGTGACCGAGGTGGTCGCCATGCTCGGCGTCTCGGACGGCACGGTCCGCCGGGACCTGGAGATCCTGGAGCAGCAGGGCCTGCTGATGCGGGTCCGCGGCGGAGCCGTGCCCACGACGGCGGCCACGGCTCCGATCTCCTCGGCGCCGCTCACCGCCGAGTCCGCGCAGCGACCGCCCGGGACGGCCTCGCGCGGCGGCGCCATGATCGGCATGCTCGTGCCCTCGACGACGTACTACTACCCCGAGGTCATCCGGGGTGCCCAGGAATCCGCGGCCCGCGCGGGGGCCCGGCTCGTCCTCGGCGTCACCGACTACGGCGGTGACCGCGACCTGGACCAGCTGCGCGCTCTGATCCGCTCCGGCAGCGACGGCCTGTTGGTGACGCCCGCCGTCGGCCCGGTGATCACCGAGCCGGTGCGTGATCTGGTGGAGGGCTGCGGGGTGC
This sequence comes from Actinocrinis sp., assembly GCF_035946395.1. Taxonomy (NCBI): domain Bacteria; kingdom Bacillati; phylum Actinomycetota; class Actinomycetes; order Catenulisporales; family Actinospicaceae; genus Actinocrinis; species Actinocrinis sp. The sequence continues at coordinate 48,079 of NZ_DASYZI010000144.1, read as the reverse complement.
CGTACGTCCTGGTCGAGCGTCGCTCGGCCGCGACGTTTGATCACGCCGAATACGTGCTCAGCGATCACCGTCAGGGTGCGTACCGGGCGGTCGAGCATCTCGCACGGCTCGGCCACCGTGGCGTCGCACTCTTCGCGCACTTCACACCGACCACGAAGCCCGTCGTCGAAGGCCATGCGGCGGCGGTACAGCGGCTTGGCCTGGACGCCTCGGCACCCGTCATGGCGCCCGAAGACGGCACGGACCGGCTCGCGGCCATCGACGCGTTCGCGGACGCCTGCCGCGACTGCGGCGCCACCGCGGCGCTGGTGCACTCGGATCAGGAGGCGATCCTGCTGGTTCAGCGGCTGCGTACGCGCGAGGTCCGGATCCCCGAGGACCTGGCCGTGATCGCCTACGACGACGAGGTCGCCGCGTTCGCGCAGGTGCCGCTGACCGCCGTCGCCCCGCCGAAGTACGAGGTCGGCCGGGCGGCGGCCACGGCTCTGCTGGCCCGGATCGGTGTGGCCGGCGATCCGCCGATCCGGCAGACGGTCCTGCTGCCGAAGCTGGTGGTGCGCACCTCGTGCGGCGCCGCACTCAGAGCCCGCGATGCCGAGACCGGTTCCATGACGGCTGCACGCTTGCCGGTGGCCACGCCGTGACGCCGCAGCCGGCTCGACTGGTCCCGGCGACGCCTGCGGGCGTACGCCCCGCCGCGGTCCTCGCGATGCGTCCGGCGGTGGCCTCAGCGCTCTTAGATGCCGAGGCGCGTCGGCGTCTGCTCGACCTGGTCGACGTCGAGCTCGACGTGGTTCTGGACGACTTCACCACGCCAACGGCCCGCACTGCGCTCGCCGCAGCGGAAGTCCTGATCACCGGCTGGGGCTGCCCGCCGATCGACGAGGCCGCGTTGCGGGCCGCACCCCGGCTGCGTGCCGTCGTCCACACCGCCGGGAGCGTGAAGCCGCACATCACAGAGGCCTGCTGGCGCCGCGGCATCGAAGTGACCTCTGCGGCCTCGGCCAACGCGGTGCCGGTCGCCGAGTACACGCTGGCCGCGATCCTCTTCGCGAACAAGCGCGTGTTGTTCGCCCGGGACGAGTACCGGGCGGCACACGGGCGTGAGGACGACTGGCACGCCAGGCTCGCCGCCGCCGGCAACTACCGCCGCCGGATCGGCATCATCGGCGCCTCACGGGTCGGCCGCAGGGTCCTCGAACTGCTGAGCCCCTTCGATCTGGACGTGCTGCTCAGCGACCCGCACGTGGATCCGGCCGAGGCCGTGCGGCTCGGCGCGCGGCTCGCCCCGCTGCCCGAACTGTTCGCGCGCTGCGACGTGGTCAGCGTGCACGCGCCGCAGGTGCCCAGCACCGAGGGCATGGTCTCGCGGGCCCTGCTCGCAGCCATGCCGGACGGCGCGACGCTGATCAACACGGCACGCGGCGCGCTGATCGATCAGCAGGCGCTGCAAGAGGAGCTCGTCTCCGGCCGTATCAATGCCGTGCTCGACGTGACCACGCCCGAGGTGCTGCCCGCCTCCTCGCCGCTGTACACGCTGCCGAACGTGCTGCTGACTCCACACATCGCCGGCTCCATGGGCGGCGAACTCGCCCGTATGGCCGCGTTCGCCCTCGACGAGCTGCAACGCTGGACGCAGGGTGTCCCGTTCCTCGATCCGATTCTGCCGGAGGCGTGGGACCGCACCGCGTGACTGTGGCTGTGGCTGTGACCACGATCATGACCGCGCGCATGGCTTTCAGCGGATTTTGCATCTTATCTACCAAATAGCCGCTTCTGGTTCTCCTTCTCCGCGCCTTGCTGCATGAGCGGCCTGATTCAGAGCTCGGCTGCGTATGTACGGCGCGATCATGGCTACAGCAGCTCCGTGACCAGCAGAGGTACCGCCACACCGGTCGCCGAGACCTGGAACGGCACGTCCTGGGCCGTCTGCTCCATTCAGCACCAGTAAGCGGATAAGCATGTAAGCACAGAAGTGCGCCCTGATGGACAGCCTGGTTCCCGTCCGACAGGGCGCACTTCGTTCTGTCCAGTCAATCCGCCAGGCGGAAGGCCAACTGCGTCACCCATTTGTCCATGTCCGGCTCCTCGGATGGGTCACTCAGGTAGATCTCCAGGCGGCTGCCCCAGACGTCACCCTGCTCGCTCGGCGCCATGTCCCACCGCAGTCCCTGCCCGGCGGCCCATGTCAGCAGTGTCTCAGTGGCCTGCGCCAGCTCGTCCGGATGGCCGACATGCATGAGCGTCGCGTAGCGGCCGGACGGCAGCACTCCGGCGACGACCTTGTCGTCCCCCTGCACAGGGGACGCGACCGGCACGCCGCCCTCGACGAGCAACTCCCGCGCCATGTCGATCTCGTTGTATTTGAAGAACGGGGCGCCGGCGGGTGGCACGCCCTGTGCGGCGAGCCAGGCGAACACCTCCCCTACCCGGTCCGCGACCGTCGCGAGTTCGGTCATGGGTACCCGTGTCGCGATCGCCACATAGGGCTGCTCGGCACGAGTCTCGATCTGCGGTGTAGGCGTATCTGCCACCTTGCTCACCCTCTCGCCGCATACAGCGGCTGTTGCAGTTCGGTCACCCACTGCTCGGGATCGGGCGACCACTCAAGTGTGATCTCCCGGGCGTAACCCGCGCAGCTGTATCCGCTGGCCTCGATCCAGCGCGCCATGGACTGGATCGTGGAGAGCACCGTGTCCATCGAACCCCGATGGATCACGGACGCGGCGCTCTCGACGTGCGGAAGATCGATGATGCTCATGCCGCGATCGGCCGCCCCATCCCCGATCCTCGTCCTAGCCGCGGCCGCGGCTTCTGCCGCGTCGACGTGCACCGGCACGGCCGCGTGCACCACGACCGCGCCGTCCATGGCCGAGGCGTCTTCGTAGTATGCGATGGCCGGGCCGGTGGATCGGATGCCGGCGGCGTCCAGTTGCTGCCACAGCTCGCAGTAAAGATCTTGGATGACCGGCGTGATGGACTGCGGTTCGTAACCTGCCGCGATGCCGGTCAGCACGCCTACCCGCACCAGCGGCAGGGCCTTGATGACGACGTCGACGGCCGGCGCGAAGGCCTCGTTCTCGATCATGGCTAGTCGCGCCTCCACGCGGGCCAGCCGATCGACCTCGTCCTGGATCCGCGTCTGGATCTCGGCCCGGCGCAGCAGCAGCATCCCGCGCAGCTGCGCCGCGTCGACTGGCGTCCGCAGGAGCTCCTGCACCTGCTGGAGGCCGAAGCCGAGATCCTTGAGCGCGACGATCCGGTTCAGCTCGGCCAGCTGTTCCACCTGGTAGGAGCGATACCCGGACAGCGGATCGACGCAGGCGGGACGCAGCAGGCCGATCGTGTCGTAATGCCGCAGCATCCGCACCGAGACTCGGCCGTGGCTGGCGAACTGCCCGATGGTCAACATGATGTACCCCGGTTTACACCCTCACACGGTGTCAGGGTCAACCGTGTCGGGGTTAATACGCAGTTCGCGGGTGCGCAGCGTGAGGTGACGTTGGCGGTGGTGTTCCTCGTGATGGTCCTTGCGGCGCGCGTGCAGCAGGTGGGTCAGTTCCACCAGGCCGAGCAGCCGTTCCGGGTCGCCGCGGTCGACGACCAGGGCGCGGGTGGTGTCGTGCACGGCGAAGGTGTTGGCGACCTCGCGCAGGGTCTGGTCGGCGTAGACCAGCGTGCGCGGGTGCCGGGACAGTAGGTCGTCAGCGTCGAGCACGGCCGGGTCGGTGGTCATGACCTCGCGGGCGAAGAAGGTTTCAAGCGGGTCGGTGGAGTACTCGCGGGTCAGATGCAGCCCCCGGCGTGCGACCTTCTCGGTGAGCACGGAGCGTTTGAGCAGCAGCGCCGAGAGCAGGTACGCGCTGACCGACGCCACGAGCAGCGGTGTCAGGTCGTTCCAGGCGTGGGTGAGTTCGAGGGTGAACACGATGCCGGTCAGCGGGGAGCGCATGACGCCGCCGACGACTGCGGCCAGTCCCGCCATTGCCCAGAAGCCGGGGAAGACGTGTGGCAGCAGGTCCCCCTCCAGCGCCCCGAGCGCGCCGCCGATCATGAACACAGGGGCGAGCACGCCCCCAGAAGTGCCCGAGCCCAGCGAGAGCGACCAGATCAGCGTCTTCACGACGAGGATGCCGAGAACGAGGGAGAGCGCGGCACGCCCGGTGAGCAACTGGTCGATCACGTCGTAGCCCACGCCCAGCGCGCGCGGTTCGAACAGGCCGCCGACGCCGACGATCGCGCCGCCGAGCGCGGGCCACCACATCCAGTGGACCGGCAGCTTCTTGAAGGCGTCCTCGGCGAGGTAGACCAGGCCGGTGGCGCCGATCGCGAGCAGCCCGCCGGTGAGTCCCGGCAGCAGTGCGAGCGTGGTGGCCGCCGGGCCGGGGTGCACGAGGTCCGTGACGGGGAAGATCGGGGCGGTGCCCAGCAGCCAGCCGCGGCAGACCACGGACATGCTCACCGCGGCGCCGACGGGTATCAAGCTGCGCGGGCGCCACTCGAAAAGCAGCAGTTCGACCGCGAGCAGCACGGAGGCCAGCGGCGCGTTGAACGTGGCCGCCATGCCGGACGCGGCGCCGGCCACGAGCAGGGTCTTGCGTTCGTCGGCGCTGAGCTTGAGCGCCTGGGCGAGGATCGAACCGACCGCGCCGCCGGTCATGATGATCGGCCCCTCCGCGCCGAACGGCCCGCCCGAGCCGATGCTGATCGCCGCGGAGGCCGGCTTGAGCAGCGCGACCCGTGGCTGAATGCGGCTGCCGCCGACCAGAATCGCCTCGATCGCCTCGGGCATGCCGTGCCCGCGGATCTTCTCTGAGCCGAACCGGGCCATCAGTCCGACGATCAGACCGCCGGCGACCGGAGAGAGCAGGATGAGCGCCGCGCTGTGCCGTGCCGCTCCGGGCGCGACCAGCGCGGTGGACACGCGTTGGTAGAACACGACGTTCGTGATCAGGCCGATCAGCCGGAGCAGAAGGCAGGCGGCGCCTGCCCCGGCCGCGCCGACCACAAGCGCCAGGCCGGTGATGGGCAGCACTCGTGTGGTCAGGCTGAAGTCGCCGAGATGGCGGGGCATGAGTGGCATGGACGGCGGTCCGCCGCCATTGTTCGCAGTCGCTTCGTTCACAGTGTCATTCGCCGGTGCCCCGCTCGTCCCGTCGCCGTTCGCAGGACGGCCGTTCGGTGCACTGCCGCTCGTCCCGGTGGGCTTCGCATCCGCGCCGGTCCGGGCCGTCACAGTCCCACCGGGCTTTCGACGGCAGCCGTGCCGCGGTCTCCCGCGAGTGCCGCGAACCGTTCGGCCGCCGAGGCGGCCTGCTCCCGCTGGCCGGGTGTCATGGCGTCGAGGACGGCTTCGAGCAACTCGTGCCGCCGGGCGAGCACTGCGGTGACCACGTCGTGTCCGGCCTCCGTCACCTCGACGGTAACGATGCTGCGGTTGTTCGGCTCGGCCCCCCTGGCGACGAATCCCGCTGCCACGAGCTTGTCGGTCAGCCGGGTGACCGATGACGCAGCTGTCCCCAAGGTGGTGGCCAGCGTCGTGCAGGACACTCGGCCCAGGCCGTCCAATGTGCGCAGCAGCCGGAACTGCGAGACGGTCACCGCGCCGTCGAGCGCGTCCAGGCTCTGTGCGGTGATGCCCACCAACGTCTGTGTCAGCCGCTCGAACGCGGCCACATCCGCTCGCGCTGCGGCGCGGGGTGTCTGTCCAGACCCACTCTTCATGATGGCAATACTTGCCATAAGCAAGACTTGCAGTCAACAAGCTCCGGCAGAACACTGACTGCGCGGCCCGGCGTGGAGGTTCCGGGCCGCGCAGTCAGAGGTCAGCCGGTGCGGGGCAAGGTCAGCCGGTCGCGACGTTGCCGTAGGTGACGGTGACCGTGTAGCTGTGCGCGGTGTTGCTGGTAGGCATCGGGTCGAAGGAGACGACCCCGCTGCCCGAGCACGGCAGCCGCAGCGTGGTCGGGATCGGCACCTGCACGAACCAGTCCTTGATCACGATGGCCTCGCTGAGCGCCGACGCGGGCGTGAAGACCGCGTCGATGCTGTTGGCGGCCGAGCCGGTGAAGCCGAACGTCCCGGTGGGGGTGACCACCTCGGGCTCGACCTCGACGTACTGCCCGGACAGCGGGGCGCCGAGTTCGCCGGGCGTGGGCGGGAACGGGCAGACCACGGCGATGACGGCGTCGGCGGTCTTGCCGTTCACCAGGGCGATGAAGGGCGTGTTCGGGCCGATCGGCGCGGGATCGCCGACAGGGGCCGCGATCGCGGCCGAACCGGTGAGCGCGACCGACGCGAATGCCGCCGCGATGGGCAGCAGGGTGCGCAGGGGCCTGGTCATGACTGACTCCAGCTTGGTGGGTGGGGCGGAAAAGTAGGGTTCTGTCGATTGCGTCGACGCAGTGCACGGGGTTGACGAGGCGCCGGGCTGAAAACAGGCTCACTGAAGGGTGCTGATGGCGCGCACGAAATCAACGGGCCCGGATTCGTCCGCGTGCCAGCTGGACAGAACCCTGATGCTCTCGCATCCAGGCAGAGCGTGCAGGAGCCGGTGTAAAAGCGGGATAAGAACGCGAATTTTGAATTTCGTTCGCGTTTCACCGGCTGATCGCGATGCCCGCCGCGTCGGTGAAGGCCGAGCCGGCGTCGGTGAACGAGTGCAGCGGCGCGGCGTTGCCCTGCGCGAGCGATGCGTAGGCGTTGACCTGCCCGGCGCCGAACTGCGAGCTCTTGACCATCGCGTAGATCGTGCCGGTGGAGCGGCTGACGGCGAGTCCTGTGATCACGTTGCCCGCCAGGCCCGTCGCCGGACCCTCGATGGTCTGGATGGGCTGGGCGTCGCCGGACGCGTTACCGGCGAAGACGTTGATGCGCGTCGACGCGCCGTCGCTGACCGCTACGTAGATCCGGCCGGTCGAAGGCGAGTACGCGATCGACAGCTCGGCGCACGGCGAGCCGCACGCTCCGAGGCCGGTGGCCGGGCCGGAGATGGTCCTGACCGGTGTGCTGCCGCCGGTCGCTCCGCCGGTGAAGACCTCGATGGCATTGGCCTGCGTGCCCGTGACGGCGCCGATGACCTCGTTCTGGTTGTCCGTGGTCAGGATGCTGGGCCACGGGATGAAGCCGTCGTTCAGCGTGATGGTGCGCAGCGGCGGCACGTGGTAGAGGCTGCCCGGGACGCCGCTGGCGCCCGGCGGTTCGACCGCGATCGTCCATCCGGCCTGGCCGCCGGCGACGTATTCGTAGCCGTGCGCGTCGATGGCGACGCTGCGGTTGTCCGGCGCGTCCGCCTGGAAGATCCGGGACGGCGGGGTCGTCGCGGTCGCCCCCGGCGGGAAGACGAACGTGGTCGCGTCGGACAGGAACGTCTGCACGTACAGGTTCCCGTAGTTGTCGAAGGTGACGCCCCACGGAATCCACACCGTGTTCGAGTTCTGCGGATTGGAGACGGTACGGACCGGCGTCACGGCGCCTGAGCTGCCCGGGGAGTAAGCGGTCACCGGGCCCGAATCCGCGTTCGCGACGTAGACCAGCTCAGCGGGCGACGTCCCGGTCGGAGTGGGCGTGGGGGTCGAACTCGGGATCGGCGTCGGGGACGACGTCGCGACCGCGGTGGGAGAGGGAGTCGGGGTGGGGATCGAGGTCGGGGTGGGTGTCGCGGCCGCCGCCGGGGCCGCGCTCAGCGCGTCGGAGGGAGCCGTGTTGGCCAACACCAGAAGCAGGCCGCCCGCGATCGCGGTGGTCGTGCCCCACAAGCGCCATGGCATCATCGCAGTCCTCCGACATGCAGATCACTTGTTCACCCGAAGCCTTGCCCGCCAGGGTGGCAGCGCATTACCCGGGGTGCAATATCCCAATCGCCGATTTCGGCTGACCGGGTGTACGCCTCCCGCGTGAAGAGTAACTTTCAATTATCGGTAGAGTGGCTAAGAGCTGCGAATACAGGTAAATGGCCGCCGGCCGGTCGGATGTTGTTCCGGATATCCTGATATTGTGATCGTGTCAGCGGCGGAATACGAACTGGTCACCGGTCGAGGGCTGCATTGGACCGTCCTCGACGACGACGGGTGCCGTCTGCTGTTCAGGGCTCTGCAATGCGCTCAGCCGCAGCGTGCCGAGCACCTGGTGCAGGAAGGCGAGACAGAACACGTCGATGCGTCCGGCGGCGTCGGTCTTCAGGGCCGGGACGGAGACCGTGTTGGGGGAGCAGGCGGTGACCGCCGTCCCGTCGGGCTTTTGCCAGGTGAGTGTCACGGGCGTCCTCGGCAGGAAGCCGGTTCCGGTGACGTGGGTGAGCATGCCCTGCTGGACGACCGCCGGATCGGCGATGAGCCTGGCGCAGCCGACCACGACGACCTGCGTGGCGGCGCTCACCGGCAGGAAGGCCTGCGGGAGTTTTACGGCGGCTGCGGGCGGCTGCGCGGTGCCGATGGCCTGGTGCCGGCCGCAGGCGGGGGCGATGCCGCGGATGGTGCCGCGGATCGAGCCCGTCGCGTCGCTCGACACGGTGGTGTGGGTCTTTCCGTCGAAGCCCAGGTTGACGATCCGGTTCGGCGGGAATCCGACGCCGGTTAGGTTCAGCACCGCCGCGTGGCCGCCGGAGTCGACCGGGTTCGGCGTGACCGTGATCGACGGGCAGTACACGGCGATCGACGCCGTGGCGAGCACCGGCCCGCCGCTGTCGATCGTCACAGAGTCCTGACCGCAGGACGCGGCGGCGGCCGGCACGCGCAGGTCCGTCGTGGGGAAGGTTCCGCCGCGGCCGACCTGGACCTTGCCCGCGACCACGCCCCGCAGCCTGATGGTGGCCGGCCCGGCGGGCAGCAGCGAGCCGTCCACGGTGAACCGGGTGAACTGGTGCAGTGTCGTCTCGATCGGGACGGCGTGCAGTTGCGGGGGAGTGCGTGACGATGCGCAGCCCAGGACGGTGACATCGGCCGAGGCCGGGATCTGCGGGTCGTCCGTTATGGTGTCCGCCGCCTCGGCGGCCCGGTCCACGAACCCGATCTCGCTGCGCATCGCCGTGCCCACGACTTGGTGGTCGCCACAGGCCAGGGCGATACCGGGGACCGTGAGGCTCACCGATCCGTCCGCACCACTCGTGACGGTCCCGAAGTCCTGACCGTCGATGGTGAAGTCGATATCGCGTTCACCGGGGTATCCGGTACCTGCGATGTTCAGGTCCGTTGCGGCGCCCCCGGAGAACACCGGGTTCGGCGTGACGGTGAGCGAAGGACAGAACACGGCGATAGTGGAGCTGGCGACGGCCGGGCTCACATCGTCGATCGTGACAGTGTCCTCACCACATTTCGCGGCCCCGGCGGGTACCGCGAAGACCGTGTCGGGGAAGGAGCCGTCCGTTCCCACGGTGACCGTGCCCGCAGGCACGTCGTCCAGCTTGACAGTCGCCGGCCCGGCGGCCAGGTAGCGACCCTGCACGGAGAACAGCGTGAACTGGTCGATGCCCGTGTCGAAGGGTTCGGTGGAGATCTCAGGGGCCGGATCCGAGGACGCGCAGCCGAGCACGCTGATCGGGGTCGTCACGGCGGGCAGCGGGTATGTCGGGGCCGTCAGGCTCCGGATGCGGATCTTGGGCGGTGGCGGCGGGGCGGGGGGCTGGATCGTCGCGGTGAGTTGATGTGTGCCGCAGGCGAGGGCGCTTTGGGCAAGGGTGACCCCGGTCAGGTTGCCGTTGGCGTCGGTGCTCGCGGAGGTCGGGGGGACCTGGTCGTCGACGGCCAAGGTGACGGTCCGGCCACCGCCGAAACCGTTGCCGCCGAAACCGCTGCCGGTGACGGCCAGGTCCGTCGGCGTTCCGCCGGAGAACACGGGGCTCGGCGTGATCGTGAGCGTCGGGCAGAACACGGTGATCTTGAACTGGACGTTGGTGAAGCCGTCGACCGTGACGGGGTTTGCGTCGCCGCACACCGCCACGTCGGCCGGCACCGGGAAGTTCGTCGCGTCGAAGCCGCCTGTCGTGGCCTTCGGGTCCGGCGAGGTGGCCTGCACCGTTCCCGCCACCGTGCCTCGCAGCCTGATGGTCACCGTTCCCAGGGGAAAGTCGCCGCCGCTCACCGTGAACTGCGTGAACTGGTCGCGGGTGGTCTCCCCGGGAGTGACGGTGATGGACGGGCCGAAGGAGGGGTCTGCGGGCAGCAGGCTCACCTGCAATGGCCCGCTTGGCAGTATCCCCACCGTGAGCAGCGAGAGCGCACCGATCAGGCGCTGGACCGTTCGGCGCGGCGCGGTGGCCCGCCGGTGCGGAACGTGTTGCCGATGAGGTCTGATTGGCATGCGCGTCTCACCAACTCCTGGATCGGCTGCCGGAAACGCCCCCGGGCTTCGGCTTCGGCTGTTGCCCCCTCGGTTGAAACAGTAGGCTGACGCGTTTGGCGGGGGTATGGCCGAACGGCCGCCGTTGGGGCGCAGTGGGCCGCACGAAAGGGCCGCCCAGAAGGGCCGCCCAGAAGGGCGGTCCAGGGGCGGTCCAAGGCGGTCCCAGGGGGTCGGCGGAGCGTGACGGCCGCAGCGGCACCGCGTTGGCACTTGTGGCGAGCCGCGGGAATAGTGGACGTCGTGGTCCGGATGGATGATCAGGCTCGGGTGAGGAATGCGTCAGCGGTGATGCGTGATTCGCTCGTTCGGCGGGTGCCGCTGTATGGGTGGATCGGGCTGCTGCTGATCGCTGCGTCCTGGCCTGCGTACTGGACCGTGTCCGGCGCGTACTCGGAGGATCTGTTCATCCTGCTGTGGGCCGGCTACGTGCTGGTCGTCGACGGCCTCGGGTACGCGAGGACCGGCAGGTCGCTGCTTACCGGGCCGCCGGTGCGCTGGCTTGCGCTGCTGGCGGCAGGCGGCGCGTTCTGGTTCTCCTTCGAGATCGAGAACCATGCACTGCGCGATTGGACGTATCTGACGCGCGCCCGGCACGGCAGGCTCACGTTCGACCTGGTGCAGGCCGCGACCTTCGCGACCGTCGGGCCGGTCTTGTGGGTGACGACCGCGTTCTTCCGCAGCATCCCCCGTCTGGCCGAATCGCGTGGCCCGCGACTGCCTCGGCTGGCTCCGGGAGCGCTCGGCGGGCTGAGTGTTGCGGGAGCGGTGTGCCTCGCGGCGCCGATGCTGTGGCCGCGCGTCGCGTTCGTGCCGGTCTGGTTCGGGTGGTTCCTGTTGCTCGACCCGCTCAACGCCGCGCTCGGCGGCAGGAGCCTGATCCGGCAGGCACAGGCGGGGCGGTGGGGGACGTGGCTGGCGCTGACGCTGGCCGGATTGACCGCAGGCGCGTTCTGGGAGGGATGGAACAACGGCTCGGCCGGGTACATGTGGACCTACCACGTGCCGTACTTCGACTCGGCGCCGCACCTGTTCCAGATGCCGCTGCCGGGTTATCTCGGCTATCCGCCGTTCGTGTTATCCGCGTACGCCGCATACCAGTCGGGGGTACTGATCGTCCGGCGGGTGGGGCCGATCGGGTGAGTCGGTCGGGTGAGGCGGGTTCGGCGGATCAGCTCAGCAGCTGCGCTTCGATGACGTTCATACCGGGTGGCCCGGCCACGGCTCGCTCAAGCCGCCAGCCCGCGCGGTCGAACAGGGTGCGGAACTGCGAAAGCGTCCGCTCTCGTGCACCGTCGTACAGCGCCATCATCACCACATCGGACCAGCTCTGGACGGGGCTCGGCAGCGTGCCTTCGGGCAGCAGGTCCTCGAAGACCCGGAGCCTGGCGGCCGGGGCGGCTCCGGCGGCGACCGCGCGCAGGATCCGGACCACGTGCTCGTCGTTCCAGTCGTGCAGGACCCGGGAGAGCAGATACAGGTCGCCCTTGGGCGGCGGCCCGAAGAGGTCGCCTTCGGACACGTCGCAGCGATCGGCGACGCCTGCGTCCCGCATCCGTTCGCGCGCACGGTTGAGCACGCTGGGCTGGTCGACGAGGATCCCGCGTGCGTCAGGAGCCGCCTGGAGCACGGCGGCGAGCAGGGCGCCGGTCCCGCCCGCGACATCGACGATCGTCGCCTCGGCCGGCCAGCTGAGCAGGTCTACGCAGGGTAATGACAGCAACTGGGCCTGCTCGGCCATCGCCGCGCTGAACACGGCCTGCTCGGCAGGACGCTGACCGAGGTAGTCCCAGAACCCCGCGCCGAGCACCTGCGGCGCGGCGGCGCGGCCGGTCCTCACGACGTCGGTCAGGGCGTGCGCGACGTCTGAGATGCCCAGCGTGGCGAAGGTCGCGCTCAGGGACGCCGGATGCCGACTGCTCAACAGCAGCCCCGGCCCGGTGAGTGCGGCGTCGCCGGCGGCGTCGAACGTGACGAACCGGTGACCGGCCAGGAGGGTGAGCACCCGGCGCAGCGCGTCCTCGTCCGCGCCCACCTCGGCCGCGACGGCGCCGACCGGGCGCGGGCCGGCGGCCAGGGCGTCCGCCACGCCCAGGCGGGTCACCGCACAGAGGCAGTGGAACACGACGCCCGACTGGTAGATGTCGAAAAGCGCTGAGATGTCGGCCACCGGGACGGGCACGGCCGCGGGCGCCGGTGTCGAGGCCGGGCTCGGGCTCGGACTCGGACTCGGGGTGGGGGCGGGGTGCGTGGCGAAAGCCGAGGCCGGGGTGGGGGATCGCGCGGGGGTGACCACATGTGCTCCTGTACGCATCTGTCGATCAGGCTTCGTAGTCGGGCAAACCCTATCGCATACGAGTATGGCGTCTGATAGACATGGCTGTTAGATTCAGTCCCGGTACATCCCGTCGAAGGTCATTGGGACCGTCGAAGCAGGGTTCGCATGTACTGGTCGCGTCCGTGGTCGGGGAGCCGCGGGCCGGCCGTCGGGATTTCGCCGTCCTGGAACGTCGATGGAGGCACGACGGGGCATCCGGGGACTTCAAGTCCACAGGTGAGGGGCGCCAGTTGTTGGACCAAGACATTCGCATCCTGCCACTGCTCGAAGCCCAGTCGGGGATCTGGTTCGCTCAGGCGCTCGATCCCGCGGATCCGACCTACTGCATCAGCGACTGCGTCGACATCGACGGCCCGGTGGACGTGGAGCTCATGCGGGCCGCGCACGCGCGGGTCGAGGCCGAGGCGGAATCGCTGCGCCTGCGCCTGACCTCCACCCCTGACGGTCCCGGGCAGTACGTGCGGGCCGCGCCCGGCGAACCGCTGCACTACCTCGACTTCTCCGGCGAGTCCGACCCGGACGATGCGGCCGGGGCATGGATCGCGGCGGACACCGGCCGCCCTTTCGAGCTGACGGGCGGCGCGCTGTGCACCACGGCGCTGTTCAAGCTGGAGGACCGCCGCTTCACGCTCTACCGGCGCGTCCACCACGCCGTCGTCGACGGCTGGAGCCTCGCCCTGCTGCACAACCGGACCGCCGCCGTCTACACCGCTCTCGTGGAGGGCTTGCCCGACGACGGCGAGGGCTTCCTTCCGTTCCAGGCGCTCCTCGACAGTGAGGCGCGCTATCGCGCGTCCGCGCGGTACGCCCGGGACCGCGACTACTGGCTGGAGCAGGTGCGCGACCGGCCCGAACCGGTCAGGCTCACCGGCACGCGGCTGCCGGGCACCCGCGGTATCCAGCACCATCGCGTCGCCGTGGGGCCGGAGCGGACCGAGCGTCTGCGCCTGGCGGCCGAGCGGTTCGGCGTCGCGTGGACGACGCTGGCGATCGGCGTGATGGGCGCCTACGTGGCGCGCTTCACCGGCGAGGACGAGGTGGTCCTCGGCCTGCCCATCGCGGCGCGGATGACGCCGGGCGACCAGCGCGTCCCCGGCATGCTCACCAACGGGCTGCCGCTGCGCGTGCGATCCGAGCCGGGGACCGGCGTGGCAGAGTACTTACGGCAGGTCGAGCGCGACGCGCGCGAGATGCTCCAGCACTGCCGTTATCCGTCCGAGCAGCTGGTGCGGGACCTGGGGCCGGGGGCACGCGGTCGTGCGCTATGGGGCCCGGTGCTCAATGTCCTGGGTTTCGACTACAAGCTCGGTTTCGCCGGTCACCCCGCCACGGTGCGCAACGTCTCACGCGTCGCCACCGACGATCTGACGGTCACGTTCCATCAGGTCTCGTCCGACGGTGCTCTGGAGATCCACCTGGACACCCACCCGGACCTGTACCGGCCCGAAGAGGCCGAGGATCATCTCAAGAGGCTGCTGTACTTCCTGGACGGGGTGCTCGCGGCCGGTCCGGACGCCGCGCTCGGCCGGCTCGGCCTGGTCGGCCCGGCCGAGCGCGACCGGCTGCTGGCCTGGGGGACCGGGCCGGCGTCGCAGACCCCGGATACGACGGTGAACGGGTTGTTCGAGGCGTGGGCGAAGCGCACGCCGTACGCCCCCGCGCTTGAGTTCGACGGCGTGACGCTCAGCTACGCGCAGCTCAACGGCCGAGCCAACCGCCTCGCCCGCCATCTGGTGGCGCGGGGCGCCGGCGTCGGCCGCGTGGTCGCGCTGGCGCTGCCGCGCTCGCTCGACCTGCACACCGCCGCGCTGGCGGTGCTCAAGTCGGGCGCCGCCTTTCTGCCGCTGGACGCCGCCTACCCGGTCTCCCGGATCTCGTTCATGGCGGCCGACGCCAAGCCGGTGGTGACGCTGCTGCATTCGACCACCGCCGCCCTGGCCGCCGCGATCGGCGGCGACTGCCTCGTCCTCGACGACGACGACCTCGTCAGGACTCTGGCGCAGCTGTCCGAGGACGACCTGGGCGAGCAGGACTTCGCCGAGCCGCCGCCGACGGATCGGCCCGCGTACGTCATTTACACCTCGGGTTCGACCGGCGTGCCGAAGGGAGTCGTCGTCGGGCATCGCGGGGTGGTCAACGTGACCGCCGCGATGATCGACCGCCTCGGCTCGGGGCCGTCCGGCCGCACGCTCCAGTTCGCCTCGGCCAGCTTCGACGCCTTCGTCGGGGAGATGACGCAGTCCCTGCTCAACGGCGGCACGCTGGTCGGCGCGCCGGCCGAGCAGCTGGCCCCGGGGCCCGCGCTCGCCCGGCTGGTCGCGCGGACCGGCGTCAACGACCTGGTCCTGCCGCCGTCCGCGCTGGAGGTGATGTCGCCGGAGGATCTACCCGCCGGCATCACCGTGTCTGTCGTCGGGGAGGCCAGCT
Organism: Actinocrinis sp.; assembly: GCF_035946395.1. Lineage (NCBI taxonomy): Bacteria > Bacillati > Actinomycetota > Actinomycetes > Catenulisporales > Actinospicaceae > Actinocrinis > Actinocrinis sp. Next base: position 32,979 of record NZ_DASYZI010000144.1, on the reverse strand, counting down.
CGCCGAGGGTCATCGAGCTCTGGTCCACCCGGTGCCGGCTGTTCAACGGCTACGGACCGACCGAGGCCACCATCTCGACCGCGATGAGCGAGCCGCTGACGCCCGCTCAGGCGGCGGCGCCGCCGATCGGCACGCCGCTGCGCAACGTCAGGGCGTACGTGCTGGATCCGCACGGGCAACTCGTTCCCGTGGGCGCCGTCGGTGAATTGCACGTCGGCGGCGCCGGGGTCTCGAAGGGCTATCTCGACCGGCCCGAGCTGACCGCGCAGCGGTTCGTGCCCGATCACTTCGCCGACCCGGGCGCGCACATGTACCGCACCGGCGATCTGGTGCGCTGGAACGGCGCGGGCGAACTCGTCTTCGTCGGCCGCGCCGACAATCAGGTCAAGCTGCGCGGTTTCCGCATCGAACTGGGAGAGGTGGAGGCCGCGCTCGCGCGTGGTCCCGGTGTGGCGCGCGCGGCGGCAACGGTACTGGAGTTCGAACCGGGCGACAGACGGCTGATCGGTTATGTCGTCGCCGGGCCGGGTGAGCCGGTTGATCCCGCGCGGCTGCGGGCGACGGTCGCGGAGACGCTGCCGGCGCACATGACGCCCTCAGCGGTCGTGGTTCTGGACGCGTTGCCGCTGACGCCGAGCGGGAAGCTCGACCGCGCGGCGCTGCCGGCGCCCGGCGCGGACGCGCCCGGATCAGGGTCGGCCGGATCAGGGTCGGCCGAGCCGGGCCGCGGGCCGCGTGACCAGACCGAGGAGACCCTGCTCGGGTTGTTCACCGCGATCCTCGGCAACACCGAGGTCGGCATCGACGACAGCTTCTTCGACAAGGGCGGGCACTCGCTCTCCGCGGTCCGCCTGATCGGGCGGATCCGCAACGCGACGGGCGTGGAACTCGCCGTGCGGGACCTGTTCGACACGCCCACGGTCGCCGGGCTGGCGCAGCTGGTGCGCGACCGTGCCGGCTGACGTGACGTAAGACCGCTGATACGACGGGGAAATCATGGAACCAACCTCAGTCCGGTATCCGGCCGGCGGCGGGCCGCCCGGCAGACCGCAGGTGCGCGCGACGGTCAAGCACCTGCGCACCGAGGTCGTCGGCACGGCCTTCGTCCTGAAACTCGCGCTGTGCGCGGCCCTGACGGCGCTCGGCGCGCTGCTCGCGCTCCAGGCCCCGATCGCCGCGCGGATCCCCGGCACCCTCCTGCTCGGGCTGATGTTCGCGCACGCGGCCGAGTTGCAGCACCAGGCCCTGCACGGCCTCGGCCTGCGCAACCGCGCGGCGAACGCGGTCGCGGGCATCGTCCTCGGCATCCCGATGCTCATCTCGTTCTCGGCGTACCGGGCGACGCATCTTCGGCACCACCGCGACCTCGGGACACCGGCGAACCGCGAGTTCTTCGACTACGGCGATCAGTACGGCGTGCAGGGGGACCGGTCGCGGACGGGCGTCGCGCTCTCCTGGCTGCTGCGTTTCTCGATGCTGCGCCACTACGCGGCGTTCGGTGCGAGTTCGCTGCGCGCGGTGCGCGGGCGGGAGTTCGCCGGGGAGACGGCGTCGACCTCCCGCCGCATCCGCCGGGACCACTACGTGATCCTGGCCGTGCTCCTCGGGTCCGTGGCGTGGTCGGCGGCGGCGGGTTCAGCCGCCGTCGTATGGGTGTGGCTGCTGCCGTTGGTGCTCGTTGCTGGTCCGGTGCACGCCGCGATCGAGCTGCCGGAGCACTTCCGCTGCGAGACGCTCAGCGAGGATCCGTTCGCGAACACCAGGACGATCCGCTCCAACCGGCTGATGACCTGGTTCACCAACGGCAACAACTACCACGTCGAGCACCACCTGATGCCGAATCTGCCGATCGAGCGCCTGCCGGAGCTGCACGCCGAGGTTCGCGACCGGCTGATCCACTTCCAGCCGGGCTATGTCAAGTACTTCCGCGAACTGGTCCGGGGCCGGTGACACGATGGAGTCCTCACTAGACGCAGCGTCCGCGGTGGACACGAGTGCAGTGGCGATGGACGCGGCGGCGATCAACTCAGCGGCGATGGATGCAGCGGCGATCGACACAGTGACGTTCCGGATCGCCGAATCGCCGGCGGACAAGTCCGACGTGATCAAGTTGCGTGACGAGGTGTACGTCCAGGACCAGGGGCGGCTGGGCGACACCTCCGACACCGCGGACACCTTCGACAGGTTCGACGGGAACGCGGTGTACATCCTGGCCGCGGACGGCGCCGAGCCGGTCGGCACGATCAAGGTGGTGCCCGACACGCAGGCCGGCCTGCCGTGCGAGGACATGGTCGACGTCGCGGCGCTGCGTCCCGGCAACCGCCTGGTCGAGTTCGGCCACCTGATGACCGTGCCGCGGGCGCGCGGCAAGGCGATCGGCATGGCCCTGATGCGCACCGCGCTGCTGTTCAGCATCGCCGAATACGCGGCCACGCACGTCCTCGGCGACTTCTTCGCCGAGCAGGACGGCGGATTGCGCGGCTTCTACCGGCAGATCGGGTTCGTCCCGGTCGGCCCCGCGTACCGGGACGCCCGGTTCCTCGGCGCCCCGCTCAGCGTGGTCGCGGTACTCGACCTGCCCGACGCGGGCCGCCGTGCGCGCGCGGACCGGGAGGGGCGCAACGTGCCGCTCCAGTACTTCTTCCACGACTACGACGACCACGCCCGCGCCCGCGACGCCGACTGACAGGAACAGGTCCATGCGAACCGAGCGGCAGATCCTCGCCGAGAGCAAGGCGGCGCACAACCATCCCGTCTATTCGACGATGGCCTTCGTCATGGGCTGCGGCGTCCAGGGCGAAGGGCGCGCCAGCCACGTCGTGGACGAACACGGCAACCGCTTCCTGGCGATGTTCGACCAGTACGGAAACCAGTCCTTCGGCTACTCGCACGAGCGCGTCGTCGCCGCGCTGCGCGAGCAGCTGGACACGGGGCGGCTGAACAGCACCAAGATCATGTTCGAGCGGGAGCAGATCCGGCTCACCGAGCGGCTGGCGCGGCTGACCGGGAACCGGCTGCCGTTCGCGTATCTGGCCAACAGCGGCGGCGAGACGATCGACAACGCGCTCAAACTGGCGCGGGCCGCCACCGGGCGCCCCGGCTTCGTCACCGCCGTTGACTGCTTCCACGGCAAGACCTTCGGCGCGCTGAGCGCCTCGGGCCGAGCCGAGCACGCCGCGCTGTTCAGCCCGTTCCTTGACGGGTTCCGGCAGGTCCCGTTCGGTGACCTGCCGGCACTTGAGGCCGCCCTCGACGCGGATACCGCCGCGGTCCTGCTGGAGCCGGTCCAGGCGGAGGGCGGCGTGATCGTCCCGCCGCCGCAGTACCTGCGCGAGGTGCGCCGCCTGTGCACGCAGGCCGGGGCGCTGCTGATCCTCGACGAGATGCAGACGGCGTTCGGACGCTGCGGCACCTTCTTCGCGTTCGAACGGTTCGGGATCACCCCGGACCTGGTGTGCATCGGGAAGGCGTTCGGCGGCGGCATGCTGCCGATTTCCGCGGTCATCGGGACCGAGGAGGTGTGGAAGGCGCTGCGGGAGCAGCCCTCCACGTTCGGCTCCAGCCTCGGCGGCAACCCGCTGTCCTGCCGGGTGGGCCTCGAAGCGGTCGAGATCGCGTCCGAGCCGGCGTTCCTGGCCGACGTCGAGCGCAAGGCCCTGATCATCGATGAACGGCTCGAAGCGCTGGCCGTCCGCTTTCCCGGCCTGGTGCGGGAACACCGCGGACTCGGCATGATGCACGGCCTCGAATTCCACGACGAGGCCCTGGCCGGGGCGGCCCTCGGGCTGCTGCTCGAAGCGCGGGTGACCTCGACCTACTCGCTCTACAACCCCAAGGTGCTGCGAATCCAGCCGCCGTTGGTGATCTCGATGGAAGACCTCGACTTCGGGCTGGACGCGCTGGAGAACGTACTCGTCGCGCTCAGCGCGCACCGCTCGAAGGCCGGCAACGCGTCGGCGGCGGAAGAGGAGCTGACGCAGGCTCCGATAGTTCGCGTGCTGCGACTCGACGCGTCCGCCGACGAGGTTCTGGAACGGCTGCGCGACCGGCCGCGGCTGCTCGATCCGTTCGCCCTGCTCCCGCAGGACGAGGCCGCGCCGGGACCCGATCCCGGGTTCGCCGGGACGCTGGGGCACGACCTCGTGGTGTGGACCGACCGGGTCGGGCAGTTGCCGGACGGCGTCGCGCTTTCCGCAGAACCCTGCTGGCTGTGGCGCAGGCTCGAACGCACCGTCTCGGTCCGGCGCGCGGACGACGGCGGCTGCGCGGTGACCGTCCACGTCGACTGGGACACCGGCAGCGGCGCGTACGAGGACATGGTCGGCGGCCGGATCGCCTACTTCGTCGCACAGCGGCTCGCCGAACTCGCCGCGCACCTTGAATCCGCACTCTTCGAGCCGTCCGCGGCCCACCGAGGGTAAAGGAACGGAAAGCATGCGATTGGCAGAACTGGCCGAACGCTACGGCCGCGACAAGAGCGCGCTCGTGGTGGAGATCGACGGCGCGGGAAAACGCCGCGCGCTCACGCACGCCGAACTCGCCGACCTGGTCCGGGCGCGGGCGCGGCAGCTGACCGAGGCGGGCGTGCGCGCCGGACAGCTGATCGGGATCCGGGCGAAGAACAGCGTCGACTGGGTGTCGTGGGACCTGGCGGCGAACGAGATCGGCGCGCTGGTCAAGGCCTTCGCCGACGACACGGCTCTTGACGATCCGGACGCGTTCGTGCGCAGGCACGGGCTTGCCCTGCTGATCGCGGACGGTGTGCCATCCGGGCACGACCACGTGTTCGCCCCCGAAGACGGCCCGGCGGGACGCGCGGCCGACGCCCCGGCGATCGGCGACGAGGACCTGCACAGCCTGGTCTACTCGTCCGGCACCGCCGGCAAACTCAAGGGCCTGAACATCAGCGTTGGCGGGACCGAATACGTCATCAGCCGGTTCATCGACGCCTACCGCATCAGCGCCGCGGACCGTCACCTGATCTTCCTTCCGCTGTCGAACTACCAGCAGCGGCTGTCCGTCTACTGCTGTCTGTGGGCCGGGGCGGACCTCGTGCTGGCGCCCTACAACCGGGTCTTCGCCGCGCTGAAGGCGGAGCGGCCCACCTTCGTCATCGGGCCGCCGGTGTTCTACGACGCGACGATCCAGCTGTACGGCAAGACCGGCGCGGGCGCGTCGCTCGGCGAGTTCCTCGGCGGCAACGTCAGATTCCTGATCACCGGCATGGCGCCGATCCGGCGCGAGACGCTGGACCGGTTCTGGGCGGGCGGGGTGCCGCTGCTTGAGGCGTACGGGCTGACCGAGTGCGGGATGATCGCCTGGAACACGCCCGACGCGTACCGGGTCGGCACGGTCGGCCGGCTGATCGACCCGCAGGCGATGACGTTCCTGCCCGACGGCGAACTGCTCATCAACCGCCCGGCGCCGCTGAGCCTTGGCTACTTCCAGGACGCCGGCGAGGGCGACGAGGTGTTCCTGGCCGGCGGCTCGATCGCGACCGGCGACTACGGCTCGCTCGACGCCGACGGCTACCTCACCCTGATCGGCCGCAAGAAGGACGTGATCGCGCTGGGCAGCGGCCGCAAGGTCCATCCGGCCGAGATCGAGGCGGCGTTCGCCGGGATCGACCGGCTCGCCGAGCTCGTCGTCGTGCCCACGCCGCAGTCCAACCGGCTCGGCGCGATCGTCACGCCGGACGATCCGGCCGACGAGGACCTGCGCAAGGCGATCCGGCTGCGGATCGAGGAGGTCAACCAGAGCCTTGACTCGTACCGGCGCATCGCCTCGGTGGTGTTCTGCGACAAGCCGCTGCGCGCCGACCCGCGGTTCATGACGGCGAACCTGAAGCTCAGCCGGCGCCTCGCGGCCGACTACTTCGCCCGGCAGGCCGCCGAAGGGGCGAACGGGTGACCGGCGTGGATGCTCCTGGCTCAGCCGCCGACTCCACCGCGGCGCGAGCGCAGATCGTGGACGCGCAGGTGAACCTCGCGACCGAGCTCGCGATCCCGCGCGCCTTCCTCGACGAGCAGGCCGAGAACACCTACCACCGGATGGCCGCGTACGGGTACAAGGTGAGCCGGGACAAGATCCACGAACGCGTACTCGGTATGTATCAGGACCCCGACGGTGATCGCCTGGTCGCCGAGATGGACGCCGCCGGAGTGGACCGGGCCGTCGTGCTGGCGCCGGACTTCACGTACGCGGCCAAGTGCGCGCTGAGCGCGCCGGAACTGGCCGCCCTGCACGACCGGGTGCTGCGCCGGCACCCGGGCCGGTTCGAAGTCTTCTGGGGTGTCGACCCCCGCTGCGGCCCGGACGGCGTCGAACTGTTCGAGCGCTGCGTCACCGAGTACGGGTTCGCCGGGCTGAAGCTCTACCCGCCGTGCGGCTACTCGCCGAGCGACCGGCGGCTCTACCCCTACTTCGAAGTCTGCGCGCAGCGCGGCCTGCCGGTGCTCAGCCACACCGGCCCCGGCTGGGGGCCGCTCGACTTCACCTACGGGCAGCCGCTGATGATAGACGAGGCCGCCCGGGACTTCCCGGCGGTGAACTTCGTCCTCGGCCACGGCGGCGTGACGCACGTCGAAGAGGCCTCATATCTGTGCTGGCACCGGCCGAACGTCTATCTGGACATCAGCCAGTTCCACGCGGTGCTGAACGCGGACGGCTGGCAGGCGCATCTCAATGGCCTGTTCCGGCAGGGCATCGACCACAAGATCCTGTTCGGGACCTGCTGGCCGGCCTTCCGGCTCTCCGCCTCGCTCGGCCAACTGGTCAAGGAGTTCACCGGCGACACCGCGGTCTTCCGCGACGTCAAGGCCTCGGCCCGGCGGCGGATCATGAGCGGCAACACGCTGCGGCTGCTCGGCGGGAAGCCGGGCGGCGAACCCAGGGAGGGCATGTGAACGCGGACGTCGACCCCGCCGCGCTGGAGAAGAACCTGCTGGACTGGGTGCGGGACTGGACCGAGGAGGGCGCGGCGCAGCAGGCCGGGCCGGACACCGACCTGGCCGGGACCGGGCTGCTCGACTCGATGGGGCTGGTGGCGCTCATCTCCTACCTTGAGGACGAGACCGGCGCCACCTTCGACTTCGGGACCTTCGACGCGAACGGCGGAACCAGCGTGCGTGCCCTGATCCGCCACTGCCTCCCATGACGCAACCCACGATGGCGCAGCCTCAGGCGACGCAGCCTGACGTGACGCAGCCTGATGTGCCGCCGCCGCGCACGATGGTCTACGACGGTCACTGCCACGTGGCGTCCACCGACTTCATCCCGCAGCGGTTCGTCGAGGACGTCGTCGGCAACGTGCACCGCCGCCTCCAGGCTCAGGGTGCTGACGTCCCGATGCGCAGACTGCTGGACGGCTACGTGGCGCAGCATCAGGACCACGACGCCGACCGGCTGGTCGCCGAGATGGACGAGGCGGGCGTGCAGCGCGCCGTGCTGCTCGTGCCCGATCTCAGCCTGCGGATGCAGTGCCCGCTGTCGCTGGAGGAGATGGCCGAGCGGCATCACGGGATACGGCTGCGCCATCCGGGCCGCTTCTGGGTGTTCATCGGGGTCGACCCGCGGCGCGGCGCGAAAGGCGCCGACCTGCTGGACCGGATGGTCGACGACTACGGGTTCGAAGGCATCAAGCTCTATCCGCCGTGCGGTTACTCGCCCTCGGACAAGGCGCTCTACCCGTACTACGAGGTCTGCGCCGCGCGCTCGCTGCCGGTGTTCGTGCACACCGGGCCCACGGCGTCGAGCCTCGACTTCGATCCGGCTCACCCGCTGCACATCGACCGGGCCGCCCGCGACTTCCCGTCCGTGCAGTTCATCCTCGGGCACGGCGGCGTCACCCACGTCGACACGGCGGCCTACCTCGCCGCCTACCGTCGCAACGTCTACCTCGACATCGGCGGCTTCGCGGGGACCTCGGCGCTCGGCGGCTGGCCGCGGGCGTTGAACCGGTTGTTCCGGCTGGGTATCAGCCACAAGATCCTCTTCGGCACGGACTGGCCGCTCAACCGGATGTCCGGCGGGCTGACCCGGCTGGTGCGGCAGGTCGTGGACGGCGGCGAGGCGTTCGCCGGGGTGCGTCCCGCCGAGCAGGCGCTGATCCTGCGGGAGAACCTGCTGCGGGTGCTGCCGCCCGGCAGCCGTCCGGTGAGCAGCAACCGTCCGGGGAGCAACCACTCCGAAACCGGAGCGTGACGGATCGATGCAGCCACAGTCGCAGTCCCCGGCCCAGGCGCACGCGCAGTCGCGCTGCCCCATCTGGTCTGCCACGCGGGCGGATACGGATCCCGCGGACCCGCACTTCTACGCGGGCGGCGACTACATGGCGGCTTGGCGGTGGGCCCGCCACAACCACCCCGTCGCCTGGACCGAGTCCGCCGGCTTCGGCGGCTACTGGTCGGTGACGACGCACCGTGAAGGCGCCGCCGTGCTCAAGAACACCCAGGCGTTCACCTCGACCTCGGGCATGCGGCTCGGCGCCGACCCGGCGGGCGTCGCCGCCGCGGCCGGCCGGATGATGGTCGTCGCCGACGGCGATGCGCATCGCCGGTTGCGCGCGGCGCACGCGCCGTGGTTCAACGGCCGGACGCTGTCCGGGCTGCTGCCCGAGCTCACCCGGCGGGTGGACGAGCGCGTCAGGGAACTGCTCGACGCGGGCGGCGAGTTCGACGCGGTCACCGAGCTCACGGTCGGGATGCCTGCCTGGGCGCTGTTCGGGATGATGAACGTGCCCGCCGAGGACTGGGATCAACTGGCCGCTCTCGCCGCGGCAGCCTTCGACGACGCCGGCCGTGGCGCGTCGGCGTCTGCGGCCCGAACGCTCGCGCACACGCAGATCCTCGGCTACTTCGCGGACCAACTCGACCAGCGCCGCGCCGAGCCCGCAGACGACTTCGTCACCGGGCTCGCCCAGGCCGCGCCGGACGGCAGGCCGCTGACGGACGACGAGGTGGTCCTCAACTGCGACGGCCTGGTCAACGGCGGCCTTGAGACCACGCCGCACGCAGCCTCGGGCGCCCTGCTCGCCTTTCATCAGCACCCGGAGCAGTGGCAGGCGCTCAAGGCCCGGCCCGAACTGCTCGACGGCGCGGTCGAGGAGATCCTGCGCTGGGCCTCGCCGCCGATGCACGCCATGCGGACGGCCACGGCCGATGCCGAACTCGGGTCCGCGCCGGTGCGCCGCGGTGATCGGGTCGTGGTGTGGATCCCCTCCTGCAACCGCGACGAGCAGGTCTTCGCGCAACCCGACCGGTTCCTGGTGGAGCGCAGCCCGAATCCGCATCTGAGCTTCGGCGGCGGCCCGCACTACTGCATCGGCTCGGTGCTCGCGCGGCTCGAACTGCGCTGCCTGCTCGGCGTGCTGATCCACCGGGTCGACGCCATCGAGGCGGTGGGGGAGCCGGGCCGCGTACCGTCGAACTTCCTGCACGGCCTGGCCAGGCTCGATGTGCGCTTGACGCCGCGGCGGGCCGGCCGCGGCGGCCGGGTCGGGGTCGGGGGCGGCGGGTGAGCACGCTGATCGTCGAGTCGCCGGGGCTGCCGGGCGAGCCGGTCCACAGCGTGGCGGTGGACCGCGGGCAGGAGGTCACCTTCGGCCTGGGCAGCGCGCAGGACCCGGTCGACGTCCCGCTTGAGGACCCGGGCGCCGAGCCGGTGGCCGGCCGCATCCGGGCGGACGCGGGTTTCTGGCTCATCACCAACCTGAGCCGGGTGCGCACGTACGTGGTCGAGAACGACGAGGGAGGCGGGGAGTACCTGCGCGTGCCGCCCGGCCGCCTGGACATGCCGATTCCCTTCACCTGCGCCCGAGTCCGGCTGGCGTCGGCCAAGGGCCTGCTGTCGCTGGTCGTCAAGGCCCCGGAGCCGGCCTACCTGCACGTCCCGGACCCACAGGCCGGGGCCGGGCAGATGGCCGCCGCGTTCCTGCTCGACGAGGGCGCGAAGTACTTCCTCGTCCTGGTCGCCCTGTGCGAGCCGCGGTTGCGCGATGCCGCCAGCATGGTCATCCCCAACACCTCCGAGATCACCCGCAGGCTGCACGGCCTGGCCGAATGCCGCGAAATCACCAGCGCGGCGGTCAACTTCCACATCCGCTACCTCGCGCGCAAGCTACAGATCAGGCAGTGGCCAGGACACGACCCCGGCTCGCGGGCGGACTGGCAGCGGGAGGCGATCGTCTCCCGGGCGATCCGCTTCGGCCTCGCCCGGGAGGAACATCTCAAGCTGCTGGGATGACGCCGGGCCCCGGCCCGGTGGACCTTGACCGGTCAGCCGGTCACCCTTCCCCGGCCGAGCCGACGATGTCCTTGCCGCGTGCCCAGTGATACGTGTCGTCGAGGGCTCGTTCGAGGCGGGCGAACAGCTCCCCGATCTCGTCCTCCTCGATGATCAGCGGCGGTGCGAGAGCGATCACGTCGCCGAGTGCGCGCACGATCAGGCCGTGCCGCTGTGCCGCCTCGGCGCAGTGGACGGCCACCCCGCTGTTGAGCGGGAGCGGCTTACGGCCGCGCTTGTCGGCGACCAGGTGCAGCCCGCCGATCAGGCCGACGCCGCGGGCGTCGCCGACCAGGGGGTGCGCGGAGAGCTCCTCGATCCGCTTGAGGAATGACGGGGCGACGCCGCGCACGTGCCCGACCACGTCACGCTCCTCCATCAGCTCCAGCACCTTCAGCGCGACGGCTGCCGCGGTGGGGTGCCCGCCGAAGGTGAAGCCGTGGCCGAACGGCCCGAGGTTGCGCCGCTTGGTGACCAGCACGCTGGAGAGTTCCTCGTCGAGCAACACTGCGGCGATCGGCATATAACCCGATGAAAGCGCTTTGGAGCAGGACAGCGTCTGCGGTTCCATCCCGTACACCTGCGCGCCCCAGTACGCGCCGAGCCGCCCGAAGCCCGTGATCACCTCGTCGTCGATCAGCCGCACGTCGTGCCTGCGCAGTACCTCTTGAACCTTCTCGAAGTACCCGTCCGGCGGCGGGATGATCCCGCCGGACCCGATCACCGGCTCCGCGATGAACCCGGCGATCGTCTCGGGGCCCTCCGTGAGGATCAGCTCCTCCAGGTTCCGGGCGAGCCGGGTGGTGAACTCCTCGTCGCTCTCGCCGGGCTCCGCGTTGTGGAAGCGCGAGGGGCAGGTCGTCTGCTTCGCGAACGGCAGCGGCAGGTCGAAGCCGTGGTGGAAGGAGCCGAGACCGGTCAGGCTGGCGGCGGCGAGAGTGGAGCCGTGGTACGAGTTGGCGCGACTGATGATCTTCTTCTTCTTTCGCCTGCCGCGCAGGTTGTTGTAGTGCCACAGCAGCTTGATCTGCGTGTCGTTCGCCTCGGAGCCCGACCCGGTGAAGAAGACTTTGGAGAAGGGCGCGGGCGCGACCTCCAGCAGCTTCGCGGCGAGCCGGACCACCTTCGGGTGGGACTTGCCGTCGGCCAGGTGGTACGAGCCGAGCCGCCGCATCTCCTCGGCGGCGGTCTGCGCCAACTCCTCCACCCCGAACCCGAGCGAGGTCGACCACAGCCCGGCGATGCCCTCGATGTACTCCCGCCCCTGCTCGTCGTAGACGTGGATGCCGCGCCCCCGCTCGATGACCAGCGGGCCCGAACCGTGATGCCTGGCGAGATCGGTGAAGGGATGAAGGACGCTGTCCACGTCCATACCGGCTGTGTCCATACCCGCTGTGTCCTGCATGGTGTCCGGAGCCTTTCGTGCGTGCGCGGCCTTCGGTGCCAGGTGGTTGCCTATGTCGCAGAAAGCTGATATCATCTTGCGAATGGCGGACGGGGCGATCGGGCGGGCCGCGCTCTGGCGGCATCGGGATTTCCTGCTGCTGTGGGGCGGCCAGACGGTCAGCGAGATCGGGTCGCAGATCTCGGTGCTGGCCATGCCGCTGGTCGCGGTGGTCGCGCTGCGGGCGACCACGCTTGAGGTCGGTCTGGTGTCGACCGCGGAGACCATCGCGTATCTGCTGGTGTCGCTGCCCGCCGGGGCGATCGTCGAACGGCTCGGAAAGCGCCGGGTGATGGTGTGGAGCGACCTGGCCAGGCTGGTGGTGATCGGCTCGATTCCGGTGGCCGCCGCGGCGGGTGCGCTGACCCTCGGCCAGCTCTACGCGGTGGCGCTGATCTCCAGCGTGCTCAGCGTGTTCTTCTCGGTCGCCTATCCGGCCTACCTGCCCACGCTGCTGGACCGCGAGCAGCTCATGGACGGCAACGGCAAGCTCGGCACCACGCAGTCCTTCGCGCAGATCGCCGGGCCCGGCCTCGGCGCCGGGCTGGTCGGCCTGTTCGGCGCGGCGGCGGCGATGACCGCCGACGCGGCGTCCTTCCTGGCGTCGGCCGCCTCGCTGCTGGCCATCCGCAAGAAGGAGCCGCCGGTCGCCGAGCACGTGGACGGCGAGCGGCCCGGGTTCCGCGAGCAGATCCGCGTCGGCCTGCACTACGTGCTGCGCGAGCCGATCCTGCTGCGCGGCGTGCTGTGGAGCGGCAGCGCGAACTTCTTCGTCGTCATGGTCGAATCGCTCGGCCCGCTCTTCTTGGTGCGCAACCTGCACCTGCACCCGGGCTACGTCGGGCTGCTGCTGGCGCTCGGCGCGGTCGGCGGCGTCGTCGGCGGTCTGACATCGGGCTGGCTGGCCCGCACGATCGGCTCGGCGCGGGTCTGCTGGCTGGCGATGACGGTGTTCTCGCTGCCCGGCCTGCTGATCCCGGCCGCCGGGCCGGGCGCCCGGGTACTGCTGTTCGCGGTCGGCTGGATGTCCTGGACGTTCTCGGCCACCGTGTGCGCCGTCGCCCTGCTCAGCTACCGGCAGGCAACCACCCCGCCGGAACTGCTCGCGCGCGTGAGCGCCACCTCGCGATGGATCAACTGGGGCACGCTGCCGCTCGGCGGTGTGGCCGGCGGCGTGCTGGGCTCCGCGCTCGGAGTGCAGCAGACGCTGTGGATCGCGGTCGTCGGCGGGTGCTCGTCCGGGTTGTGGCTGTTCTTCTCCCCGCTGCGCGGCATGCGCGACATCCCGACGACCTCCGCGGTGGTGGCGCAGTCGGCGGGGCACTAGCCCTCGTCCAACCCTGAGCCCGGCCGGTCACCGGTGCCCAAAACTGCGCCGAGGACCTGCGCGATCTGCCGGGCTGGGGCGTCCGCCATCATCCCGTAGTGGCCGCTGGCGACGTCGTGCACGCGGATCGCGCTTGCGTGCGGCGCCCAAAGCCGCGCCTTCTGCTCGGCGGACATCCCCTCGTCCGCGGCGCTGAACAGGAGCAGCTCGCTCTGGATCCGCCCTGGCCGGTAGGCGCTCATGATGCTGTGGTTGGTTTCCAGCATCTCGGCCATGTCGAGCAGATCGGCACCGGTGAGGTCGGCCGGTGCCCCGCCGCCCGCATGCAGGATCCGCAACGCCGCCTGATCGGCGGGCTCGTCCTGCGCACGCGGCATACCCAATTCCCGCAGTTCCGGCAGCGCATCCAGCACGGCCAGCAGTTCGACCCGCTCGCCTGCCCGCTCCAGCTGCGCCGCCATCTCGAAGGCGACCAGTCCGCCGAAGGACCAGCCGAGCAGGCGGTACGGGCCGGTCGGTTGAACCGTGCGGATCCGGTCGATGTAGTGGGCCGCGATGTGGGCCATGTCGCCGTATCGCGTGTCGGACGCGTCGACCTTCGTCGTCTGCAACGCGTACACGGGCATCCGGTCGGGCAGGTGCGGCAGCAGCGCGGCGTAGCTCCAGCCGAACCCGAGCGCCGGGTGCACGCAGAACAGCGGCGTGAGGTCGCCGCTTGCCCGCAGCGCCAGTAGTGCGCCGAACGCGACTTCCGACAGGCCGTGCTCGATCCGGCGCGCGATGCCCTCGACCGTCGGCGACTCGAACATCACCCGCAGCGGAAGTTCGACACCGAACGTGGACCGCACCCGGGCCATCAGCCGCGCCGCAGCCAGCGAGTGCCCGCCCAACTCGAAGAAACCGTCGTCGATCCCGACCTGTGGAACGTCGAGGATCTGCGCGAACAGTCCGCACAGGATCTCCTCTCGCGCAGTGCGTGGTCCGCGTACCGAACCGGAGACCCGCGCCGCGGGCGCCGGTAGGGCGTGGCGGTCGAGCTTGCCGTTCGAGGTGAGTGGTAGCGCGTTCAGCACGACGACCGCAGCGGGAACCATGTACTCCGGAAGATTTGCGCCGACGAACGCCTGGACATCGGCTGGGTCCACGTCCACGGCCGCGTCCTCTGGTGCCTGGACGACGTATGCGATCAGTCGCTTGTCACCTGCCCGGTCCTCGCGAACCACCACCGCGGCTTGGCTGACCTGCGGATGCCGCATGACCACGGCCTCGATCTCGCCCGGCTCGACGCGGAACCCGCGCACCTTGGCCTGATCGTCGACGCGTCCCGCGAACTCCAGGGTGCCTGCCGCGTTCCAGCGGGCCAGATCGCCGGTCCGGTACATCCGGGATCCCGGCGGGCCGAACGGATCAGCTATGAACCGCTCGGCGGTCAAACCCGGTCGGTTCACATATCCGCGCGCCAGACCTTCGCTGGCGATGTACAACTCGCCAACGACGCCCTCGGGCACCAAACGCAGCGCGTTATCCAATACGTAAATACGAGTATTGTCCATCGGTCGGCCGATCGGCAGGGCGTGCGGCGGCACCTGGTCTGATGAGCTGACCGGGTACTGAGTGGCGGCCAGCGTTATCTCGGTCGGGCCGTACAGGTGTCTGACCACGACGCCCGGAAGTGCGTCGAGCACGCTGCACACCGCGGCGGGCGAGACGACGTCGCCGCCGGTCAGGACTTCACGCACCCCGGCGAAGCATTCGGGGTCCGCTTCGGCGATCACCCGGAACAGCCCCGCGGTCACATGGACGGCGGTGATTCCCTCCCGCGCGATCAGCGATCGCAGCACGGGAGCGTCCACATCGGTGGGAGGCGTTACGACGACCCGGCCGCCTTGCAGCAGTGGCACCCACAACTCATAGGTCGAGGCGTCGAAGGCGTGCGGGGCGTGGAACAGAACGCGTTCCTGGTTGCCGCCTAGCCAGCATCGATCGAGGACCATGCTCACGACGTTGCGATGCGTGATCGCCACGCCCTTGGGCCTCCCCGTTGAGCCGGACGTGTACATGATGTACATAAGCTGCTCGGCGACGCTCGCGATCCCGAGGTTGGCGCTGCTCCCTGTCGCTGCGTCTGCGTCTGCGTCAAAAGGCGCGTCGCCGACTACGACGATGTGCATGCCCGGATCGGCATCCCCTACCAGGTCGTGGGTTTCCGTCGTCCGATCGACGAGAAGGATCGACGTGCCGACGTCGTCCAGCACCCACCGCATCCGCCGTAGCGGATATGCGCCATGCAGCGGCACGTAGACGCCGCCCGCCTTCATCACGGCCAGTAGCGTGACGAGGAGCTCTACTGAACGCTCCATCAACACCGCCACCGGTGTTTCGGGTCGGACGCCCAGTTCTACGAGGCGCCGGGCCAGCCCATTGGCGCGGGCGTTGAGCTGGCCGTATGTGAGCGTCGTGCCCGTTCCCGGGCCGGCCACGGCAATCGCGTTCGGCGTGCGGGCCGCCTGCGCCTCGAACAGCTCGGACACGGTCGCCGCCGGGGCCGGGCGCTCGGCGCCGTTCCAGTCCGTCAGCAGACGTCGGCGTTCGTCGCCGCTCAGGATCTCGATCTGCCCGATCGGCAGCCCTGGCTCTGCGGCCACGGCCGCCAGCAAGCGGGTGAGGCGAGCGGCCATCGCCTCGGCGGCGCCGTGCTCGAACAGGTCGGTGCGGTACTCGACGGAGCCTTCGACACCGTCCGCCGAACCGTCGGAGCCACGACGCTCCCGGAACGTGAACGAGAGGTCGAACTTGGCCACGTCCGACGGGATGTCGTCGATGACGCGCAGCTCAAGGCCGGGAACCCGGATGGCCTCGTCCGGGTGATCCTGCATCACCAGCATCACCTGGAACAGTGGATTGACGCCGAGGATACGCTCGGGGTTGAGCGCCTCCACGAGCCGCTCGAACGGCAGGTCCTGGTGTGAGAAAGCATCGAGGTCGACGGACCGGACACGGTCGAGCAGCTCACGGAACGCGGGCCCGCCCGAGGTGTCCACCCGCAGGACCAGGGTGTTGACGAAGAAGCCCACCAGGTCGTCGAGCTCCTCGTCGGCGCGCCCGGCGACCGCCGTCCCGATCGGGATGTCCGTGCCCGCGCCCACCCTGGTCAGCAGGGCGCTGAGCCCGGTTTGCAGGACCATGAACAGGGTCGTCCGGCTCTCCCGGGCCAGGCGCAGCAGTCCGCGGTGCACCTGCGGGGGAATGCGGAACACGGCTTCCTCGCCGCGGAAGTCGAACTCCCGTGAGCGTGGCCGGGCGGCTGGCAGATGCAGCTGAGCGGGCAGGCCGGCGAGCGTTGCCGTCCAATAGTCCAACTGGCGCATGATTCGCTCGTCCGGCGCAGTCGCCCGGTGGCCGCCGAGCATCCGGTCCTGCCGGATGGCGTAATCGGCATACTGCATCGGCAGCGCGTCCCAGCCAGGGGCGCGCCCCTGGCAGCGGCTCTCGTAGGCCGCGGCGAGGTCGCGTAGCAGGGGCACCGTCGACCAGCCGTCACTTGTGATGTGGTGCATGACCAGCAGGAGCAGGTGCTCGCGCGGGCCGAGGGTGAACAGCGTCAGGCGAAGCGGCGGCCGCGCCGCCAGGTCGAACTCGTGTCGCGCGGCGCGGGCCAGCGCGTCGTCGAGTTCGTCCTCGGATACCGGCACGTTCGCCACGGCGGGCTGCGCGAGTGCGTCGTCCGCGTCCAGTACGCGCTGCCACGGCTGGCCGTCCGACTCGGGGAAGACCGTGCGCAAGATCTCGTGCCTGGTGATGACGTCGACGAGTGCGGCGTGTAGGGCATCGTGGTCCAACTCGCCGGACATGCGCACCGCGAGCGGGATGTCATAGGTGTGGTTCGGTCCCTCCAACCGGTCCAGGAACCACAAGCGCCGCTGCGCGAACGACAACGGGAGCAAGTCAGGGCGCTGTCGCCGGGTTGGCTCCGCGTGAGCCGGGGCCGTGGCGGCGTCCAGCCACCGGCGTTCCCGCTCGTCGAGGATGTCGATGTCGGCGATCGCGATGTCCGCGTCGTTCGCGGCAGCCTCGAACACGCGCACCAGACGGCGGGCGACGGCCTGCACCGTCGCCCGGTCGAACAGGTCCGCCGCGTATTCGATCACTGCGTCGACGCCGAGCGGCCGCCCGTCGGGCGCGTACCGTTCGACCAGGTGGAACAGGAGGTCGAGTTTCGCCACCGCCAGCTCCGCGCGCAGCTCGCGGCTCTCCAGCCTCGGCAGGTCCAGCCCGTCGCCGGTCGCGACCTCGTAGGCGAGCTGCACTTGGAACAGCGGGTGGCGGTTGAGCGTGCGGGCCGGATTCAGCGAATCCACCAGCAGCTCGAACGGCAGGCCCAGGTGTTCGAGTGCGGACAGGTTGGCGTCCCTGACCCGGTCGATCACCGTGCGCAGCGCCGGATTCCCGGAGACGTCCGTGCGCAGCACCACCGTGTTGACGAACATTCCGACGAGCTCGTCGAACTCCTCGTTCGCACGCCCGGCGACCACGGTGCCCACCGGGATGTCCGTTCCGGCGCCGAGCCGTGACAGCAGGGTCGCCAGGACGGCCTGCGCCACCATGAAGACGGTGGCCCGGCTCCGGCGGGCCAACTCGACGAGCCGCGCGTGCAGCGCCGGATCGAGCCGGAACGAGGTCTGCCCGCCGCGCTGGCCGGCGATGGCGGGCCGTGCGTTGTCGAAGGGCAGGGCGAGCTCGTCCGGCAGCCCCGCCAGCGTGCGCGTCCAGTAACTCAGTGCTCTGGCATGTGCGCTCTCGGGATCGTCCGCGTCGCCGAGGGATTCCCGTTCCCACCGCACGAAATCGCCGTAAGCCGCCGGCAGCGGCGCCCACTGCGGCGCGCGGCCGGCGGTCCGCGCCGCGTAGGCCGACGAAAGGTCGCGGCGCAGCGGCCCCACCGACCAGCCGTCGCCGGAGATGTGGTGAATCAGGATCAGAAGCACGTGCTCCCGGTCGCCGAGGCCGAACAGCCAGGCGCGGACCGGCAGCTCGCGGGCGAGATCGAACCGGTAACGCACGGCGGCGCCGAGCGTTTCCTCGAAGCGCCGCGGATCGCAGTCCTGATACACGAAGGCCGGCCGGGCCCGGCCCGGGTCGAGCACCCGCTGGAAGGGCTCGCCGTCCACGTCGAGGAAGACGCTGCGCAGCGCGTCGTGCCGCCTGACGAGGTCGGCGAACGCCTGCTCCAGCGCCGCGCGGTCCAGTTCGCCGACGAGCCTGACGGTGAAGGGCAGGTTGTAGACGGGAGTGGGGCCGCGCAGCCGGAAATGGTGCCACAGCCCGCGCTGGGCATACGAGAGCGGGATCGGCGGGGCCCCGGACGGCAACTCGTCAGGCAGCGGTTCGTCAGACTCCTGTGACTGCGTGCGCGGGCTCACGGTCCGACCGTTCAGGCGCTGCGGATGCCGGCCGGGACCATGGCCTGCGGGCTCGCGTCGTCCACCGAGTCCAGGAAGCCCATCAGGAAGTCCTCCATGTGGCCGAACGAGTCCGCGCAGAACAGCACCTGCTGGTACGTGTCGGCCCGGTAGCCCTGGCCGGCCATCGCCGGCACGTCGAGCGCCCGGATCGCGACCTGGCTGAACTGGTCCATCTCGCCGCACGAGGACAGCAGGCTGGCGCCGAAGATCTTCACCTCGCCCCGCTCGCGCACCAGCCCGCACTCCAGCGTGAACCAGAAGACCCGCGAGACCAGTTCGACCGCGTCGGGCGAGGCCAGCCGCTCGATGGTGCGCCCGACGAGCTCGTAGACGTCGGCCCACCGTGCGGACGCGAGGGCGGCGCCGTGGCCGACGATCTCGTGGATCATGTCCGGCTCGGTGGAGAACCGCGGGGTGGAGCGGTGCCGGATGTACTGCGTCGCGTGGAAGCGGCGCTGTGCCAGCGCCCCGTAGAACGTGCGCGCCTCCTCAAGCCCGGCGGCCGGGGCGAAGCGGAATCCGGTGAGCTGCTCCAGCGCCGCGGACACCTCGGCGAGCTGCGGTATCCGGTCGGCGGGCAGCTTCAGGCTCGCGACCGCGTCAAGGTACTGCGCGCACGCGTGCTGCTCGTGCTGCACCGCGAGCTCGGCGCTCACCAGCCGCCAGATGTCGTGCTCCTGCTCGGTGTACTCGACGTGAGCCGGGGCCGTCCCCGGCGTGTGCTCCAGCGCGGCGCGGGCGATCATCGCCCGGTGCTCCCGGTATCCGGGGTCGTGGAAACCCGGGTGCTCGCCGGCGAACAGCACGCGGACCGTCCCATCGCCGTCGCGGATCACCGGGGAGTTGTACAGGGTGGCTTTCTCAGGCATCGTATTTTCTCCTCGGGTGAGTCGAGAAGGGGCCGGGACCGGCCCGGCGCGCTCGACACCGGCGTCCCCGATGCCTCACAGTCCTGATGTGCCGTGATGCGCGGTGCCCCCGTCCCGCGCGACGTGACGGCGCGGCCGGTACCGCGTGCGTGCGTCGGCGGGCTCTGCAATGTCACTGAAATGTCACTGATGGTTGAAAACCGGGTCATTCATCGGATGCTGTGATGATAGTTCGGCCCCTTATGCCTGTCATCCTCTAGGGATGGAGGTCGGCGGGCTGCGGCAGGCTGAAAGCTTCAGCGATCGGGCGCCAAACGCCGTGATCGAGGGGCATGGCAATCAGTGTCCGTTGACTCTCGGCGGCGGGCACGCTGTCCTGTCGCCGGAGGTGAGCACCGTGCAACGACGCACCGTGATACTCGCATTGGGAATGGCCGTCGCGGTCAGTGGGATCGGCGGCCCGGCGGCCGCCGCGGGCGGACCCGCGACACCCCAGCGGTTGTACGCCACGAACGGCGCCACATCGATCACGCTTTCCTGGACCGAGCCCGCGACCGGCACCAGGCCGGTCTACTTCCAGGTCTACGAGGGCGGCACGGTCGTGGCGCGCAACACGACCACCCACGTGACCATCGGCAACCTGGTCTTTGACAGTACGCACACTTACACCGTGACCGCGGTCGACCAGTCCGGGCTGGAATCCGCGGCCAGCGCGGCGATCTCCCGTACCGCGATCGAGGGCGGTCCGTTCGCGTGCGGATTCACCACGCCGAGCAACCTGGCCGCGAGCGGCGTCACCGCGTCCGGACTGTCGCTGTCCTGGTCCAACGCCGAGCCCTACTACGACGAGCCCGGCACGCTGGTGGTCCTGCTCGACGCAGCGACCGTCGCGCAGACGACGCTCGACAGCGCCCGGATCAGCGGGCTCGCACCGGCCTCGACGCACAGTGTCGCGGTGGCGCGCCGCGACTGCAACGGAACGCTGCACACGAGTCCGGCGCTGTCGGTCACCACGCTGGCCGGCTCCGCCTCGCGTCCGGCCGCGCCGAGCGGGCTGGCCGTGACCGGCACGACCAACTCGTCGGTGTCGCTGTCCTGGACGGCCTCGGCGTCCGCCGCGAGCTACGCGGTCTATGACGGCGGCACGCAGGTCGCGGCGGTGTCCGGCACCGCGGCGACGGTGACCGGGCTGTGGCGGGACACCGCGCATCAGTTCACTGTCTCAGCGCTCGACTCGACGGGCGGGGAGTCGGCGCAGAGCGGCTCAGCGGCAACCTCGACTCAGCCCTGCGACACCGTGGTGCCTCCACCGGTCGCGCTCACGGTCGCGCCCCGCTCGGCGTCGACCGTCGCGCTGTCGTGGGTGTCCAGAGTCCAGTCCTCCGGCTTCGTGGTCTACCGCTCCGGGACGCAGGTCGCGACGGTTGACGGGTCCTCGGCCGTGGTCACCGGCCTTCCCTCGGCGAGCACCGCGTCCTACTCGGTCGCGGTCCAGGCCGTGGCCAATGGCGGCGCGTGCGGCGCGTCCGCGCAGAGCGCGCCGGTCACCGCGACCACGCTGTCCGGTCCGTCCGCACGGCCCACCGCCCCGACGGGGCTGGCGGTGACGAGTCAGAGCCCGAGCTCCAGTTCCAACACCGGTAACGTCACGCTCGCGTGGAGCCAGCCGGCCAGTGCCGATCCCGTCACGGGATACCGGCTCTATGAGGGCTCGACGGTGCTCGCCGGCACGACGACCACCGGCGTGACCCTGACCCTGCCGTCGGGTCCGACGCACGCCGTGTACGTCGTGGCCGTGGACGCCGCCGGGAACGAGTCAGCTCTCGACGGCCCCGTCCACTTCACGGTGCCGTTCATCCCGTTCCCATGACAGGCCATTAACGCTGGAGGCGAGCCGACCGCCGACGGTCGGCTCGCCTCCAGCGGCATATCAGCGCTCTTGCCACCATGCGACGTGGCTGCGCGAGGTGACTACGCAGTGAGGCGCACGGGCCCGCCGATCATGTTCCCGCCGGTGTCCGCGGCCCGGAACACGATCACGTTGACGTCCCCGCGCGCGGCGAGCGGGCTACCGTACACGAGCCGGACCGACGTGTTGTCGGCAGCCCACTGCGTGGTCCACGACGAGACCGTGTCGAGGCCTACTCCGAACTCGTCCGGGTCGAGCGGCTCGCTGAAGCGGAGCGTCAGGCCGCTGTCACTCGCGTCGCTCACGGCGATCGTCGCGCTGAACGCCGTCGTGACCGGGTTCGTGGCCGGGCGCGCCCCGGTGTCGCCGACGGTGTTCGGGTACAGTGGCCAGTGACCGTTGAAGTTCCCTGACAGCGGCGTGTTCTGTAGGTCTTGCGAGCTCCAGCTCGGTTTCTCGCCGAACGCCGAGGAGAAGCCGTTGACCAGCTGCCCGAAGAAGTTGGGCACCCGCGTCTTCGCCAGCCGCAGCTCGACCGCGAAGGTGAAGCCCGGCAGTGCCTGAAGCCTGATGTTCCGCACGGCGAACCGGAAGAGCGTCGAGCCGTCCCACGGACCGGCCGGGGCGCCCGGCAGCTTGAGCGAGGCGCCGTACCGCTCGATGTAGCCCTGGTGCTGTCCGTCGTCGGCGATGCTCGCCGTGAGCAGGCCGCCGTTGACGTACAGCTGGACCGGACTGTCCGAGGAGGCCCAGTTGGCCAGCGGGCTGGAGAAGCCGACGGCCATCCCGTCCGGCACCCCGCTGGTGAGGTTGAGACCGTGCCGCAGCGCGTCGCTCAGCGAGAATCCGGCCAGTTCGATCCGCCGGTGGTCCTTGTCCACGCCCTTAGTCTCGGCGATGAATCGCCCGGCCTGCGCTTGGTCGGCGGTGAGCGCGAACGTCGCGACGCCGTGCGGCGCGGCCTCCATCAGACGGCTGCCATCCGGAAGCGTGAGGTAGACCTGATGCGCGTCGGTGTGGAACGTCAGCACACGAGGCATGCCCGCGGTCACGTACGTGTCCTCACTCCACAGGACGTACTTGCCTGGGCGCGACCACTGCACGAGGTAGTTCTCGACGTCGTACGGGTTACGCGTCATAGCGGCGATCGAGGCGAACGTCGCCTCGGGATAGATCACGCCGCTGCCGTCGATCGCCCCGCCGTTCGAGTCGGCGAGGCTCGCGAAGTGACGGCGCGTCAGCGTCCTGCTGCGGCCGAAGGCCCGGTCCATGATCGCGATGAGATCGGGCAGGTCCCGGTCCTGGTTGGCGTGCTGCGCGTCGCGCACCACCCAGGCGATGTCGTCCCCTGCGCCGATCAGCTCGTACGCCTCCCTGGCGGCCTGCATCGACAGCACCGAGCTCGGCGAGCCCAGCCAGGCCTGCTGCGCCTCGCCGGTCCACAGGATGAACGGCCTCGGCGCGACGAGCGCCGCGACGGCGTGCAGGTCGAACGGCGAGTGGTCCGTCCTGTCGGGCAGGAAGTCCTGGGCCTTCGAGGTGAACCAGGCCGATTCGCTCGGATTGCCGATCGCCCGCTGGCACAGCTCGTTGAGGGAGTAGATCTGGTCCTGGCCGGCCGGGACGTTGTAGGTGAACATCTCGCTCTCGGTACGGTCGCGAAAGCCGGTCAGGCCGCCGCCGCCCGGATCGCTCGGCGCGGCGACCGCGATGCGTTCGTCGAACGCCGCCGCCATCGCCGCCGCCTTGCCGTTGCGGGAGACGCCGGTCACGGCGGTGGCCCGCCAGTCGAGGTTGTACAGGCCGGCGCCTGCCGCGTCGTTCTTGATCGCGTCGACGATGCGGCTGATCCCCCAGGCCCAGCCCATCAGCGCGCCGCTGTCGAACTCGTAGACGCCCGCCTGGTACGGGTAGAGCTGGTTGTAGGCGCCGGTGTGCGGGTTGTTCGCTCCATCGGAGTAGACCGAGCCCGTGTTCATCGCGACGTAGCCGTACCCGTTGGCCTTGAGGGTGGCGACCTGCTGCGCCGACAGGCCGCCGACCACGAGCACCGACGGGTACGGCCCGGCGATGTCCGTGTCCACGCCGCGCTGCGGTACCTCGAACGCGTCGAGTTTGATCGTCGCGGTCGTGCTTCCGGCGGCGCCGGGGTCGGTGACGTCGACGACCATCGCCGTGGTCGCCGGGACGACGGTGAGCAGGCCGGCGTGTGCCGGAGTGTTCCAGGTGTCCCCGACGGCCCAGCTCTGGTAGCCCATGGGAGCGGTGTAGGGCTGCATCGCGACGAAGTCCATGACCGGGGTGATCACGAACGTGGAGAAGTCCAGGTTGTACGAGCCCGCCGGCAGATTGACCGAGAAGGTCGAGAAGCTGAACACGGCGCCGAAGTCGACGATGGTCTTCGCCGGGACCGGTATCCGCCGGAACACCGAGCCGTCCTCCGGCGTCGGGTGCTTGTATCCGTAGAGGTAATACTGCATCAGATCTGATAATTCAGCCGCACGGGCGGGCCACTGTGACGCCTGCGTCACCGTGCCGAGGCCGTCCGGGTCGGCGTTCGGGCCGAAGAACGTGAACAGGTCCGGCAGGCTGGTCGTCGCCGGGATCTGCGTGACATCGGACGGGAAGTAAGGGCGCGGGGCGATCGTGCTCGCGGACGTGGCGGAAGCGGCCGCGGAAGCGGTGGCCGCTTGGCCGTCGGCCAGGCCGGTGCTCTCGGCGGCTGTTGCCGGGTCGGCCGTGGCCGCCTCCAGGGCGGTGATGCCGAGCGCGACCGCGCCGACGCCTCCGAGGAACGACCGCCGGGAAAGCTCATGCCGTGGCTGTGGGCGAGGGTCTGGCATGCTTGTCCCTCTCGTCTCGAAAGGTTTCGAAAATTTTGCGAAACAAAATCCGCACTCGGAGCGTGCTCGCGGGCTGGTTTGCTGTCAAGGCGATCGGCCGCTCGGTGGATTCCGGCCCGAATACTCCCAGGGCTGGCAGCTGTGGTGCGCGCAGTGCCGACCGAATGTTGCGAAAGTCTTTCGGGTGGCGGGCCCGTCGAATCCGCGCCACTGATACCGCGGCTATCCTCGCAAGGTGGTGACTAATGACCCGGGCGACGCGGCGGTCCAGCGGCGTAGCCGCGCCTACCGTGACGGTCGTCTGGTGGCCGAGAACTTCCCGATGGCGGACGTGTCCGACTGGCTCGGTCACAAGGACGCCACCGTGTGGCTCGACCTGCCCGATCCCACGCCCAAGGAACTCGACGAACTGGCCGAGGAACTGGGACTGCACGAGCTGGCCGTCGAGGACGTCCTGCGCGGTCGGCAGCGGCCCAAGGTGGACCGCTACGAGGGCCACCAACTGTTCTACGCGTACGCCGTGCGGGTCGGCGACGACCTGCAACTGGAACCGGTCCCGGTGACCGCGTTCATGACCCGGCAGGCCCTGATCACGGTGCACCAAGCGGGCGAGTTCGACATCGAGGACGTGGTGGCGCGCTGGGACGGCTCGGCCGACCTGGCGTCGCACGGCTGCGGCTTCCTGCTCTGGGCGCTGCTCGACCACGTGGTGGACGGCTACTTCAGGGCCCTACAGGTCTTCGACGACGAGGTCGAGGAGCTCAGCGACCAGGTCTTCGACATGGGCGGCAATCCGAGCGGGGACGAGATGCTCCGGCTGTACCGGTTGCGCCGCGCCCTGCTCACCGCCCGCCGGGTGATCACCCCGATGCGCGAGGTGGTCAACAGCCTGGTCCATCTGCGGCACGAGATCGGCAACGGCTCAAGCGAGCTGGCCCCGTACTACCAGGACGTCTACGACCACGCGATCCGCGCGGCGGAGTGGACGGACAACCTGCGCGATCTGATCGGCACCATCCGCGAGACCCAACTGGCCATCCAGGGCAACCGGATGAACCTGATCATGAAGAAGGTCACCAGCTGGGCGGCCATCATCGCGGTGCCCACGGCGGTGACCGGGTGGTACGGGCAGAACCTGCCGTACCCCGGCTTCCAGACGACGGCGGGCTTCTGGACCTCCAACGGCATCATCATCACGTTGTCGATCGGGCTCTACATCGCCTTCCGCCGCCGCGACTGGCTCTAGCGAGCCAGCTCTGATGCGTCAGTCAGTGCGTCGGCGTCGCTCGGGCAGCCGTAGCCGCGCGCCGCGAGCTCTTGCAGGACGAACTGCCGCTGCTGCCGCCGCCCGAGACGCGAATCGCGCTCGGTGCGCCGTAAAGCGTCCGCCGCCGCCGGAAATGACAGCGTAGGTGCACGGTGTGGAAGTGCTCCTTGTTCCATTGCGACGAACGGCGGAAAGAAGGTGAGGGAGAAGCCGAACACCACGCGTTCGGCCTAGGGGGTGGGGTGTTCGAGCTGCGGAGCCGGGGTCGCGTCACCTGTCGCGCACGCTCGCCGCGTTGTCGGATCGTCCCCGGACAACTACTCCGGGAACGACCCTCGCCTTGCGATCGCACGCACATGCGCCACGCCCTGATCCGACCCCACAGCTCATACACCCCCTAGACCAGCCTGCGCAGTGTCGCGTCCCGGGCCGGCGTCGGCCCGACATCGTCGGGCACTGCGTCCCCCTTCGCCCTCTTACTCTCCCTCCCCTATGCGCTGTCTCTATGCGCTGTGCGCTCTATGCCGGTCAGCAACGCTCCCTCGGGGGCAGACCCTCGATGTCGGCCGGCCGGTCCTGATAGGTTCGCTCGGCCCACGCGATGAAGGTCTCGACGTCCGCGATGTTCGAGACCAGGCCGAGAGAGACGCGTACCGCCCCTCCGCTCGGCAGTCGCAGGCTGTGCAGGTACTCGTCGATCGTGCGGACCCGGCGGCCGATGCGTCCGCGTAACGCGCTGCGCCCGATGCCGAAGGCCAGTTCGCCGGCGCCCGGGTTGCAGAAGCAGCCGGTGCGCAGACTGATCCGCGCCGCCGCCGCTTCCCGCTCGACCAGCCGCTCGTCGACCACCCGGCCCTGCGGGTCGAGGAAGTTGAAAGCGACCGTGCCACCGCGTTCCTCGGTGTCGCGCGGGCCGTAGATGCGCACCATCGGCGCGCCGTTTCCGTGCGACAGTTCGCCGAGCCGGTCCAGCATCCAGCCGGTCAGGCCGTTCACCCGCTCGCCGATCGCGTCCAGCCCCAGCGTGTGCAGCCAGCGCAGACCGAACTCGACGTCCGGGATCGCGAGGAAGTTGACCGTGCCGTCCTCGAAGGCCGACTCGTCGGACGCCATGGCGTGCCAGTCGCCCTGCACACTGACCGCCTGGATGGTGCCGCCGGAGAACCACGGCCTGCGCAGCCGGGCCAGCGCCTCGCGCCTGGCGACCAGGCAGCCGAGGCCCGTCGGATAGCCGAAGAGCTTGTACCAGCTGATCGTCACGAAGTCCGGCTGCACCGCGGACAGGTCCAGCCGTTTGGTCGGCGCGTAGGCGGCGGCGTCGAGCAGGACGTCGAAGCCCTGCTGATGCGCCACTTCGATCCAGTCCAGCGGATGGCGCACCCCGGAGAAGTTGCTCTGCGCGGGGTACGCGAACAGCCCGGCCGAACCACGCCGCCCGATGACGTGCTTCGCCAGCGCGGTGCGCACCAGTTCGGTGTCAGTACGCAGATCCTCGGTGTCGCCGGGGACGTATTGCACCGCGGTGCGGCTCGCGCGGGCGTACTCGCGGATGCCGTTGATGGAGTTGTGGTTGTCGAAGGTGAGCACGAACCGGTTGTCGTGCTCGAAGCGGTACGACTCGCCGACCAGGCGGCAGGCCGCGGTGGCGTTCGCGGTGAAGATCGCCGCGTACTCGGTGGGATCGGCGTTGAAGTGGGCGAGTACCGCGGAGCGGGCGCGCTCGATCCGCTCGGTGGAGGCGCGGGAGGCCGGGTTCTCCGAGTGCGGATTGCCGAAACACTGATCGGTGAGCCGTTCGGCGTGCGCACGGTACTGCGCGGAGGCGGCCAGGCAGGCGCCGGTGTAGTCGAGATAGACGTGGCCGGTGCGGTCGAGGTGCGTGTACTCGGTACGGCGCACCTCGTCGAGCATCCTGGTGCGCTCGTACTGTGGATAGTCGGACAGGAATCGGGCCGGCTCGCCGGAGCGCAGCCGGGTGTTGGTCTGGAAAAGCGTCTTGATCATCTCTTCGCCCCGGGGTGGCGGAGGTGTGCAGGGTCCGACGGCCGTCCGGCGGGATGTGCCGGTGGCCGGGCGCGGTCCGCGTCGCACTGCGGCCGCGCTGCCGCGCGCTCAGCGGCTGGTGCGCCGCCTACGCGGGGTCTTGCGGGCGAGGACCAGTCCTGCCGCGATGAGGAAGACGAGCATGAAGCCGGCCAGTAGCATCCACTCCCTCGGAACGGAACCGTCGAAGGTGTCGCCGTACGACTGGAGCAGCGGCGGCCCGAGTGACGAGCCGCCGGACCGCCACAGCTGCGGCAGGCCCGCGGTGTTGCCGAGCGCGTCGAAGGCCCAGCGGTTGGACATCAGGTAGCTCAGGACCCTGCCGGGCAGCGCCATCACCGGGACGGGCAGGAAGGCGCCGACGAAGAGCACCTGCGGGAAGCAGAGCATCGGCAGCATCAGCGTGGCCTGCGACGGCGAGGAGACCGCGGCGGCGGCCAGCAGGCCGAGGGTGAGCGCGGCGGCGGAGCACAGCAGCAGGGTCACGAACATCCGGCCCCAGTCGGCCGCGTCGAAGGAGGGCAGCCGGTTCGTGGCGCTCAGGGTGAGCAGCAACAGCGCGTCCACGGCGGCCAGGACCGGCAGCAGCATGGTGAACTTCGAGGCCAGATACGGTGCGATGCGCACGCCGACGATCCGCTCCCGGCGCAGGATCGGGAACTCGTCGCTGATCTGCGAGAGGCCGTAGGTCAGCCCGAAGAAGAAGCCGCCGAAGGCTATCCAGAAGATGATCATCATCGAGGTGTTCGGGCTCTGCGAGCCGTTGGCGAAGGCGCCGGGCCGGAACATCATCAGGAACATCAGGATGATGATCAGCGGTGAGCCGAGCAGGATCGCCAGTGTCAGCCAGCTGCGGGTGAGCAGGTCGAGGCTGCGCCGGGTCAGCAGCAGCCACTGGCCGAAGCCGCCAAGCCGCTTTCCGGGGCTCTGCACCGGGCCGCGGGTCTTGACCTGGCTGACCGGCGCCGCGGTGGGCGCCTCGGCGGGCAGCCGCGCGGCCCACACGTCCGGGTCCGGCTCGGCGACCAGCCGCCGGTAGATCTCGTCGTAGCTCTGCGCGCGGAAGTGGGCCAGCGCGTTCGCCGGCGAGTCGGCGAAGGCGAGTTGACCGTGCGCGGCGAGCACGAGCACCAGGCTGGCGCCCGCCAGGTCCTGCGGGTTGTGGCTGGTGAACACCACGGTGGTGCCGGCCGCGGCGATCCGGCTGAGCAGTTCCACCAGGTCGGCGGCGATCGCGGGGTCGAGCCCCGAGGTCGGCTCGTCCAGGAACAGCGCGTTGGGCCGGGACAGCAGCTCGACCGCGATGCTCGCGCGCTTGCGCTCACCGCCGCTGAGCAGCCTGACCTGCGTGTTCGCCTGGGCGGTCAGCCCGAGTGCGGCGAGGACCTCGGCGACCTCCTGGTCGATCTGGTCCTGCGTGGTGCGCGCGGGCAGCCGCAGCCGCGCCGCGTATCGCAGGGTTTTGTCAAGCGGGAGGGACTGGTGGATGATGTCGTCCTGTGGCACGTAACCGATCGGCGCGGCGGCCAGGTCGTCGCTCGGCCGACAGGTCGCGCCGTCGTGCAGCACCACGCCATCGGTCGGCAGGGTGACCCCGGCGAGCGCGTCGAGCAGCAGGGTCTTGCCGGAGCCGCTTGGTCCGATGATGGCGACCAGCGAACCCGGGCGGATGGACACCGATACCGGCCGCAGCACCTGTCTGCCGCCCCGCAGGGTGTGTCCCGCGCCGCGCGCGTCGATTCCGAGGCCCGCGGATCTGCGCGCGACCGGACTGTTCCCCCGCTTCGTTGTCACATGAGCGCCCCGGAGTCCCTGGCCGGTCATCCGTCACCATCCGTCTCACGAGATATAGCCGTTAGTTACCCGGGCCCCCACCCTAATAAGCATCCGTACGGCCTGTGAACCTCCACTGGCCGGTTTGGGGGTATTCTGCGAAATCTCCCCTTGAGATGATCGCGACAGGTGGTTCCCGTCAAGCCGGTTACGCAGAGTCAGTGCGACGTCGGTACGACGTCTGCGATGCTGTGATCGCGACGGACACTGAGATCCACACGCGCATTGTCAGCCACGATTTCGTGACGGAGCCGGCACGATCAGTGACCGTACGTAGTATTGATGAATACTGAACCGCTCAAGCAAGCGGTCGCTAGTGATACTACGACGCGTGCCGGTTATGGAAAGTGGCTTCCCTTCCCTGAAAGGTGAAGACGGCGATTCCCGCCATGACCGCAAGATCCTGGTGACCGCGGGCACGCGAGGACATCCCGTCCGTCGTCACTGCTGAACAGTCATCACGCTGAGCAGCCGTGCCGATCACCAGCCAACCCGCCGACACCGCTACGCCGCGGCGGCCACAGGGGAGTAGTGCGAGGCGTCGCCCGAGATCGGGTAGCTCGACGTGCCGTCGACGCCGACCGGCACGTCGCCGGCCACGGTGACGCGGTTCAGCCGCCGGGGCAGCTGGTCGTAGTTGTCGATCGCGTAGTGCTGGGTGATGCGGTTGTCGAAGAGCAGCAACTGGTTCGGCGACCAGCTCCAGCGCAGGATGTTCTCCGGGCGGGTGACATAGGCCTGCAACAGGTCCAGGATCTTGCGCGACTCGGAGAAGCTCAGGCCCACGATGCGCTGCGCCCAGCTTCCGATGAACAGGCCCCGCTCGCCGGTCAGCGGGTGCACACGCACGACCGGGTGCACGGTCTGATACACGGTCGAGGTGAACATGGCCCGCAGTTCGCGCGCCTTTTCGTCCAGCGATTCCGGGGCGGCCTCGCGGTCACTTTCGTTGGTGTGCACGGCCCAGAGCGTGTCGGCGAACGTGCGCAGCGGCGCGGGCAGGTCGCGGTAGGCTGCGGCCGCGTTGGTGATCAGCGTCTCGCCGCCGTACGGCGGTATCACGATGCTTCGCAGGGTGCTCAGCTGCGGCGGGTTGACGATGAAGGTGACGTCCGTGTGCCAGTGGTTCGAGGCGCCTCCCTCGCTGTCGACGGCCATGATGTTGGGCGCTCCCTCGACGGCGGGCACGGTCGGGTGAGCCGAGGTCAGCTCGCCGAAGTAGCGGGCGAACCGCTGCTGGCCCTCGTCGTCGAGGCCGACGTCGGTGAAGACCAGGGCCTTGTGCACATTGAGTGCGTCACGGATCGCGGCGACGATGTCGGGATCGAGCGGCTCGGATAGGTCGACGCCGATGACCTGAGCGCCGATGCGAGAAGTGATCTTGCGTACGGTGAACGGGGCGGCCGTTTCGCCGGTCGGGGTCATGATGCCTTTCCTTACTCAGCGCCTGAATGCTTCAGCAGTGCTTCAGCGGCGCGGTCTTCACGCTCACACGCTCACGCGCTCAGCGCCGAACGCGCCGATCACATGCTGGTAGCGGAACGCGGCGAGGTGGGCCGCAGCGCTCGTACGTGATCTGCCCAAGTCCGCGCGTCGCGGAACGGGCCGCGTGCGAGTACCCGATCCGCCGGTTAGCCGCCATTCGAGTGCCCGCCCCGAGGCCACTTGGGTGAACCGGCGGGGGCCGATCGGGGGAACCACCCGCACGGATCGGTGTGGCACTTTCGGCACTCGTGTCGGCACGGTGTGTGATCAAGACAATTCCCTGCCAGGTGTGCAGTGCACCGCCATGGACGCCTGGAAGTGCCTGAATGACGGAGGAGAACATACTCGTGTCGCGAAGCCGTCTCATGCGCGCCGTCAAAGGCGTGGCTCCGATCCCGGCGATTCTTGTGGCAGCCGCCGTCGTCGTGTTCTCGGTCAAACCCGCCAGTGCGGCCGTGTCCACCTCCCCGCTTTCTCCGCCGCTGGGGCCGTGCAGCGGGACGCAGTGCCCGAGCACGTTCCCGCCGCCGAACAACGGGGACTTCCCGGGCCGCGACGCCACGATCAACGTGCTGGCAGGCGGCAGCTTCACCGCCACCGCGAGCGCGGCAGAGGCGGAGGGCAAGGTCGTCGTGCTCGGTGACATGAGCATCGCAAGGACCAATCCCGGTTCCTACAACATCGGTGTCGCGGTCGGCTCCCGTGTGCCACCGCCAGACGGTGCCGACTACCTGACCGTCGGGGGCAACCTGACGGTGACCACCGGTAATACGATGATCGTCGGCGGCTCCGACTCGCTCACCACAGCCTGGGGCAACGTCAGGTACGCGGGCACCGCAAGCGGCACGATCACGATCGCCCCAACGGGTACCCTCATCCACGATACGGGCGCGGCGACTCCTTATCTGTCCCTGGTGGCGGAGTTGGAGAGCCGCTCGAAGTGCGCGGCCGACACCGCAGCCAACGGCACGGTGTCCGTGTCCCCCTCGACGGTGACGTTCACCGGTGACGGCACGAGCGCGTTGCAGGTGTTCGACGTGCCGGGCAACATCGGCTCGACCACCAGCGTGGTGGGCATCGAGTTCAACAACATCCCCGCCGGGGCGACGGTCGTGGTCAACATGCTCGGCGACACGCCGGTGATCAATACGTACAGTGGCAGCGGCGCGGCTGGTGACCAGCTCACCACACTGCGCCCGAATCTGCTGTGGAACTTCCCGAACGCCACGTCGGCCACCATCATGGGCTCCGCGCAGTTCCAGGGTTCGGTCATCACCGGAAACCCGGCCGGCACCCTCACGCTGAGCCAACCTGGAATGAACGGTCGCGTCTACGCCGCGGGAAACATCATCCACCAGGGCTCGGGAACCGAGATCCACGCGTACCCCTTCGACGGAAGCATCCCCGACTGCAAAGCCTCGCCCTCGCCGAGCGAGACCGTGACCCCGACGGAATCCCCATCGGAGTCCCCCTCAGAGTCGCCTTCCGAATCTCCGTCAGAGTCCCCGTCAGAGTCACCCTCGGAGTCTCCGTCCGAATCCCCGTCGGAGTCGCCTTCCGAATCTCCGTCAGAGTCACCGTCGGAATCTCCCTCTGAGTCCCCGTCGGAGTCGCCTTCCGAGTCGCCCTCTGAGTCCCCATCGCCTTCGGAATCCCCGAGCGAGTCGCCGTCTGAGTCTCCATCTCCCTCAGAGTCTCCAAGCGAGTCTCCAAGCGAGTCCCCGAGTGAATCCCCGAGCGAGTCGCCCTCTGAGTCCCCGTCACCTTCGGAGTCTCCAAGTGAGTCGCCGTCTGAGTCCGCGTCCCCCTCTGAGTCCCCGAGCGAATCGCCGTCCGAGTCTCCGTCTGAGTCGATGTCTCCGTCTCCGTCAGAGTCCGAATCTCCCTCGCAGTCGCCATCCGAGTCTCCGTCCCCGTCCCCGTCTCAGTCTCCGTCCCAGTCCCCGTCCGAATCCGTGTCTCCGAGCGCCTCGGGTTCACCGTCGCCATCTCCTTCTCCTTCATTGCCCACGATGGTGCCCAGCGCATCCGTGACGCCGACACCCGTGCAGCCCGGTACGCCGCATCCTCAGCCCTCGAACACGAGTGGCGCGGGTCTGGCGCACACCGGGGCCGAGATCGGTGAACCGGCCGTCGTCGCCGGGATCCTCATCGGCGGTGGCACGGTGCTCGGCTTCGGAACTCGTTACGCGCGCCGCCTGACGGCACGTCGTAAG
>NZ_DASYZI010000143.1:0-2733 GCF_035946395.1 Actinocrinis sp. | reverse complement strand
CGCCCGCCGGGCCACCGCGGATTCTTCGAGGACGGCGGCAGTTCGTACGATGCGATCCGCCTGCTGTCGCTGCTGCGCTCCGGCTACGGTCATGACGTCTCGTACGGTCGGTTCATGGCCGAACCCACGGTTACCGGCCTGTCCCGACGCTGCCGAGAGCACGTGCGCTCCGACAGCGGTATCTGGGTCCTGACGCCGCGGCCGGCCGTGGCTCCGCGGCTGCGCGTGGTGTTGTTCCCGCCGGTCGGCGGGGGAGTGGGCTGTTATGCGGAACTCGTGCGGCGCCTACGCGAGGGCACCGGGGCTCACCTCATCGGATTCGACGGCCCCGCACCCGCGACACCTGCCGCCACTCCTGGCACCACCCCTGCTGCCACTCCTGGCACCACTCCTGCGCCCATTCTCGCCCCGATCTCCGCCGCCACCTTCACGCTCGCCGACCTCGCCGAGCGATGTCTGGCCGAACTGTCCGGGCAGGCTTTGACCGCAGATGCGCCTCTCGTCTTCGCGGGCTGGTCCTTCGGCGGCGCACTCGCCTTCGAGAGCGCGCGGCTGTGTCCGGTACCGGTGACACGCGTCGTCGTCATCGACACCCCACCGCCCGCCATCGCCGCAAGCCACCCGAACCCCGGCGCCGCAGAAGAGCCGACGCTCGCCGGATTCCTCGGTGACATCCGCCAAACCAGCGGCATCGAACTCGACCCGGAACGTGCGCTGACAGACCCCGTACTCACCGCGCGTTTCGCCGTCTACCGGCAGAATCTCAGCCTGCTGAACGCCTGGGACCCCCAACCTTCGGAGATCCCGGTACACCACCTGCGTGCCGCCGACACGCCGGCCCCGAATGAGGCCGCGCACTGGAGCCGTATCGCGCCGGTCGCAAGCAGCGTCGTCCTGGCCGGTGGCCACTTCGACGTTTTCGCCGACGCCAATCTGCCCGCTGTCATCCACGCGATCGAAGGTGAGCTGCCGTGAACGCAATGAGCAGTGTGAACACGGTGACTGCGCGTGCCGCCATCCTGGA
This sequence comes from Actinocrinis sp., assembly GCF_035946395.1. Classification (NCBI taxonomy): domain Bacteria; kingdom Bacillati; phylum Actinomycetota; class Actinomycetes; order Catenulisporales; family Actinospicaceae; genus Actinocrinis; species Actinocrinis sp. Next base: position 1,709 of record NZ_DASYZI010000143.1, on the reverse strand, counting down.
CCGGCTGGCGGCTCACGGACATCCGCTGTCCGCGGCGCAGCGGGAGTCCACGCTGGTCAGCCTCGGCGTGAACTCGGTGACCCTGGTGCAGGTCCTCTCCTCGCTGGAGGACGAGTTCGACCTCGACTTCGACACCGAGAGCCTGTTCGCGGGCCCGGTCTCCGTCGCGCTGCTCGAAGCCGAGCTCGTCCGGCTCTCCGCGGCGAACAGCGGCGCATAGTTATGCAGGCGAGCACAGAGCGATAAGCTTTGCGTCACCGGTGCCGCAGGGCACTCGACGCGAAGGGCTCGACCATGGATCTGCCAGTGCCGCGGGGCTATCGCTCGTACACCGCCAACATGGGGTTGAAGGACCAGGCGCACGACTTCGCGCTGGTCTTCTCCGAGGTGCCCGCGGTCTCGGCCGCCGTGTTCACCAAGTCCCGCTTCGCCGGCCCGAGCGTGCGGCTCAGCCGCGAGGACGCGCCGCGCCAGGACGCCCGCGGGATGGTCGTCATCTCGCGTAACGCCAACGTCGCGACCGGCAAGGTCGGCGCCGCGCACGCCGAGGAAGTGCGGCGGCTGGCCGCGCAGCGCGCGGGGATCGCGCCCGGCGAGCTCGTGATCGGCTCGACCGGCGTGATCGGCAGGCCTTACCCGATCGAGAGTCTGCGCGACGGCATCGCGCGGATCCCGCAACAGCTGCCGTCGGCCGACTTCGAGGCCGCGGCCGCGGCGATCATGACCACGGACACCCGGCCCAAGTCGGTGCACCTGCGCTGCGGTGACGCGGTGATCGTAGGCATCGCGAAGGGCGTCGGCATGATCGAGCCGAACATGGCCACGCTGTTGACCTTCTTCTTCACCGACGCCGAACTCGCCCCCGACCGACTGGACGCGGTATTCCGGCGAGTGGTGGACCGCACCTTCAACGCTCTGAGCATCGACACGGACACTTCCACCAGCGACACGGCCGCCGTGTTCGCCAACGCATTGGCCGGTCCGGTCGACGAGGCTGAGTTCGAGCGCGTGCTGTATCAGGCCGCGCTCACGCTCGTGCGCGACATCGCCTCCGACGGCGAGGGCGCGACCAAGCTGATCCAGGTGGAGGTGGCCGGGGCGCGCGACGTGGCGCAGGCCCGCCGCGTGGGCAAGACGGTGGTCAACTCGCCGCTGGTGAAGACCTCCGTGCACGGCGCCGACCCGAACTGGGGCCGGGTCGCGATGGCCGTCGGCAAGCTTGAGGACGACGTGGACATCGACCCGGCGCGCGTCCGTATCCACTACGGCGATCTGGAGATGTACCCCGAGGAGGCCGACGACGCGATGCTGGAGGCCGCGCGCAAGTACCTCGGCGGCTCCGAGGTCGTGATCCGCGTCGATCTGGGAATCGCGGACGGCGCTTTCACCGTCTACGGCTGCGACCTGACCGCGGGCTACGTCGAGGTCAACTCCGGCTACACCACCTGACCGACCTGACCCGGCTGAACCACTCGAACCAGCCGACCACCCGGACCAGTTGGCACCGCCACGCGCGCACTCCGGCCCGGTCCGGCCCGGTCCGTTTCCGCCCGCTGCTTCCGCCCGGCCCGGCCCCCGCGGTGCGCGCAATTTCCCCGCGCGTGTCAACAGGCAGACGCGTGCTCCACCACACCGTGAAACTCATACAGGATCCTGAGACAACTGCCGTCTCATGTATTTGTCAGTATACTAACTTGCCGGTGCGTGGC
>NZ_DASYZI010000142.1:0-18018 GCF_035946395.1 Actinocrinis sp. | reverse complement strand
CGCCGCGGCCGGGCACCGTCGTGGGTCGTCAGTGCGCCGGATTCCAGCCGATCGGGTGATCTCCGCCGCGCCGGTCGGGTCCGGTCAGTGGACGACCATCGTGTCGTAGCCCTCGATGTCGTGGACCTTGCGCTGCGCCGGGCCCATGTAGCGGGCGGCCGGGCGGACCAGGCGGCCGGTGCGCTTCTGCTCCAGGATGTGCGCCGACCAACCCGCCGTGCGGGCGCAGGTGAACATCGAGGTGAACATGTTCGCCGGGACCTCGGCGAAGTCCAGCACGATCGCGGCCCAGAACTCGACGTTGGTCTCCAGCACCCGATCGGGGCGGCGGGTACGCAGCTCCTCGAGCGCGGCCTCCTCCAGCGCCTTCGCGATCTCGTAGCGCGGCGCGCCGAGCTCCGCGGCGGTGCGGCGCAGCACCCGGGCGCGCGGGTCCTCGGCCCGGTACACCCGGTGGCCGAAGCCCATCAGCCGCTCGCCGCGGTCGAGCACGCCCTTGACGTACGTCTTGGCGTCGCCCTCGCGCTCGATCGCCTCGATCATGTGCAGCACCCGGGACGGCGCGCCGCCGTGCAGCGGGCCGGACATCGCGCCGACCGCGCCGGACAGCGCCGCGGCCACGTCCGCCCCGGTCGAGGCGATCACCCGGGCGGTGAAGGTGGAGGCGTTCATGCCGTGCTCGGCGGCCGAGGTCCAGTAGGCGTCGATCGCCTCGACGTGCTTGGGGTCGGGCTCGCCGCGCCAGCGGATCATGAACCGCTCGACGATGGTCTGCGCCCGGTCGATCTCCCGCTGCGGCACCATCGGCTTGTCTATCCCGCGGGCCGACTGCGCCACGAAGGACAGCGCCATCACCGCGGCGCGGGCCAGGTCGTCGCGGGCCTGCGCGTCGGAGATGTCGTGCAGCGGCTTGAGGCCCCACACCGGCGCGAGCATGGCCAGCGCGGACTGCACGTCCACCCGGATGTCGCCGGAGTGGATCGGGATCGGGAACGGCTCGGCCGGCGGCAGACCGGGGTTGAACTTCCCGTCCACCAGCAGGCCCCAGACGTTACCGAAGGTCACGTGCCCGACCAGGTCCTCGATGTCGACGCCGCGGTATCGGAGGGCGCCGCCGTCCTTGTCGGGTTCGGCGATCTCCGTCTCGAAGGCGACGACGCCCTCAAGACCGGGTACGAAGTCGGGCATCTGGTGTGCTCCCTTGCTCTGGCAATCGTCCTTCGTGGGGGGTACCGCAGCGCCGGTAGGCGACGCGGGCCGCGCAAGGGGGTGACTGTGAGCGCTCCCTTGCACTCTGTGACTTTCAGCCGGTTGAACGGGTGATCCTCCTTGGAGGTTCCCGCCAAGCGGGACCGCGTACCTATATTGGACCGCTACAACTTCGGAACGGAAATCGGTGGAACTCCAGCCATCCGGGGCTGTGGTGTAGACCATTGCCCTGGTCCGCGCGGGGCAGGCCCGCGCGGTGCCCCTTACGATGTGTTGTGATGGATCGGAAACAGGGCGGTGACCAGGGATGACGGACGCTGGGGACCTTGCCCGGCTGCGCCACGAGTACGCAGACCGTGGCATCGAGGTGACTGACCTCACAGGTGATCCAATCGACCAATTCGCCCGATGGTTCGCTGAGCTCGACAATGCCGTCCCAAAATCGGACAACACCTGGTTCGAACTCAACGCGACGGTGCTTTCCACGGCCGACGCGCAGGGCCGTCCCTCGGCCCGCACCGTGTTACTGAAGAAGTTCGGCCCGGAGGGCTTCACCGTCTTCACCAACTACGAGTCCCGCAAGGGCCGCGAGCTGTCCGCGAACCCCGCGGCGTGCCTGCTGTTCCCCTGGTATCCGCTGGAGCGGCAGGTGATCGTGACGGGCGAGATGACGCGGCTGCCGGAGGCGGAGAGCGACGCCTACTTCGCGATCCGGCCGCGCGGCTCGCAGCTCGGCGCGTGGAGCAGCGCCCAGTCCGAGCCGATCCCGGACCGCCGGTGGCTCGACGAGCGATACGCGGACTACGAACGCCGGTTCCCCGGCGAGGTGCCCAGGCCGCCGCACTGGGGCGGGTTGGTGCTGGCGCCGCGCACCGTCGAGTTCTGGCAGGGCAGACCGAGCCGGCTGCACGACCGCCTGCGCTACGTACGGGACGGGGATTCCTGGCGGCTGGAGCGGCTCAGCCCTTGATGACGACTCGGCCCTTGAGACGGGGGCGCGCAATCCAGGTCTTGAACACCCGATCCGCGGGGCGGTGAGTCACAATTGTCGCGCACGAGCATTCGTTCTCAAGGCCGGAGCCTGAGCGTGAGCGACCTGATCGACACCACGGAGATGTATCTGCGGACCATCTTCGAACTGGAAGAGGAAGGGATCGTCCCGCTGCGCGCGCGTATCGCCGAGCGGCTGGGACAGAGCGGTCCCACGGTGAGCCAGACGGTGGCCCGGATGGCGCGTGACGGACTGCTGACCGTCGAGGGCGACCGGCATCTGCAACTGTCCGTGTCGGGTCGCGCGCACGCGACCCGGGTGATGCGCAAACACCGGCTCGCCGAGCGGCTGCTGGTGGACGTCATCGGCCTGGAGTGGGACGAGGTCCACGAGGAGGCGTGCCGCTGGGAGCACGTGATGAGCGAGACCGTGGAGCGCCGGGTGCTCGCCCTGTTGGACAACCCGACCGTCTCGCCATATGGCAATCCGATCCCCGGCCTGGAGGAACTGGACTCGTCGCTGAGCGCGCCCGACTTCCGCGAGGGAGGGCTGCGATCGCTGCGTGAGGTCGCCGACAGTCTGACCGAGGGCAGGCACGCGGTGGTCGTGGTGCGCCGGATCGGCGAGCCGGTACAGACCGACAACGAGGTCATGCACCGGCTGCGCCGGGTCGGGCTGCGCCCCGGCGCGGCGCTACAGATCGCCCCGGCGGCCGGCGGCGTATTGATCTCCTCGTCGGGCGGCGAGGCCACTGAGCTCGAACCGGACCTGGCCGCGCACGTATTCGTCGAAGGGAAAGGAAGCTGATTCGTCAGGCGCCGCGCGCACCGCCCGTCCGCCCTTGGCCGGCGGTAGCGCGCTGTAATGCCGGCGGCTTGAACCGTCAAGGCCCGGGGTTGGCCAATAAGTGTCGACTTTCGTCCGCCCGGCTGGGTTTCGGACAGCCTCAGCGCTCTTCCCGACCGGCGTGTCAGGTCTCTGGCCAGCGCGTTCATATCGGCGTCCAACTCCTGGCCAGCTGTCCTGATTGCGATGCTAATCACTGGACTTGTCCGCGCCACCCCTCGCGACCGGCCGTTCCAATGTAGCGAATCAGGACTGCGCAGTTACCCAGGGCTACCGCTCCCCCTGAATCGACGCTACCCTTCGCGACATATGCGCACTTGGCCGCGAGTAATGCAATGCCGGTGTGGTCGAGGGAAGGGGAGACCCCGATGGCAGTTCGCACCACCGCGGCGCGGCAACCGAACCAGCGGCTCGCCGCGCTGATCCACGAGGCCGCCTGCTCGAACGCCGGGCTGGCCCGCCGGGTCAACATGGTCGGGGCGGAACACGGACTGGACCTTCGTTACGACAAGACCTCGGTGGCCAGGTGGCTGCGCGGGCAGCAGCCGCGCGGCATGGCGCCGACGCTGATCGCCGAGGCGCTCGGGCGCAAGCTCGGCCGGCCGGTGACGGTCGAGGAGATCGGCATGGCGGACGGCCGCAACGGCTCGTCCAGCGTGGGCCTGCACTTCGCGCCGACCTCCGCAGCGGCGATCGAGGAGGCCACCGAGCTGTGGCGGGCCGACGTGAGCCACCGCGAGTTCCTGCTCGGCTCCTCCTTCGCGGTGGCCGCGCTCATCGCGCCCAGCCGCGACTGGCTGATCACCCCGCCCGACCCCGAGGTCGCCAGGCCGCTTCAGCTGGCCGGGCGCGGGCCCCGGGTCGGCCCCGGCGACGTGTACGCGGTACGCGCCGCCACCAAGGCCTTCCGCGACCTCGACCACCAATTCGGGTCCGGATACGTGCGCTCCATCGTCGTGCACTACCTCGACGAGGTCGTCGGCGAGATGCTCAACGGCGCCTATCCGGAGCGCACCGGCCGCGCGCTGTTCGCCGCGGCCGCGCAACTGACCGAGCTCGCCGGGTACATGGCCGTCGACACCGGCAGGCACGGCCTCGCGCAGCGCTACTACATCCAGTCGCTGCGCCTCTCCCAGGCGGCCGGGGACCGCGCGTACGGCGGCTACGTGCTGGCCGCCGGAATGAGCCACCTGGCCGGGCAGCTCGGCTCGCCGCGCGAGATAACGCAGCTCGCCCGCGCCGCGCAGGAGGGGGCTCGCGATCAGGCGACGGCGACGGCGCGTTCGATGTTCCACGCGGCCGAGGCGCGCGGACACGCGGTGCTCGGCGACGTGCGCTCGTGCGAGGCGGCGCTGATCAAGGCCGCGCAGGAGATGGAGAAGGCGGAGCCGGAGAAGGATCCGGAGTGGATCCAGCACTTCACTCCGGCGTACCTGGCCGACGAGTTCGCGCACTGCTATCGCGACCTGGACCGGCCGCGGCAGGCCAAGGAGCACGCGGAGCGGGCGCTGGCCGGGCACGCCGAGCGGCACGTGCGCCGTCGCGCCGTCGACACCGTGCTGATCGCCACCGCCTACGCGCAGGAGCGCGAGGTCGAGGCGGCGTGCACGGCGGGGACCGCGGCGATCGACCTGCTCGCCACGCTGCGCTCGCACCGCGGCGTGGAGTACCTGCACGATCTCGACCGCAGGCTCGACCCGTATCAGGAGACGACGGCGGTTCGCGGCTTCCGCGAGCGGCTGGGACGGCTGGCGGTACGGCAGACGGCCGCGGTCGCTGCGTGATCTCGGCAGGCTGACCCCGGCCGACCGGTGCTCGGCCGCCTGAAGGCGAACGCCGAACGAACGGCCGGTTCCTCCGGCCGTTCGCCGGGTTCCGGGCGTCCTGGTCTCGGTTCTGTGCCAAAAGGGGCGCGCAGGGTGACTCCGCCTTGCCCGCGGGTGGTCCAGTTTGGTTGGCTGATGCGGTGTCGGCTGACTTCCGGCACGGCGGCGGTGTTCCATGAGGCCGCCATAGTCGCTGGTCCGTGCCGTTTGTGAGGATAGTGCGCCGTGTTCCAGATGCCGGAGATGCCCGCCACCAGTTGGGCCGAGCAGGGTTACGACCCCTCGGCGTACCCGAGGCAGGCCGAAGACCAGTCCGCGCAGCCCGCCGCCGTCTGGCAGCAGGACACCGAGCCCGACTGGGGCGCGTCGCAGCAGGGCTACCCCGAACAGGATTTCCCCGAGCAGGGTTACCCGGGGCAGAGTTACCCAGAGCAGGGCTACGCAGCGCAGGCCTACCCAGAGCAGGGGCCTCCGGCGCAGGAGTACCCGGGTTCGCAGCAGTACCCGCAGCAGGGATACGCGGGAGCGGCGGATCCGACGATGGCCGTCCCGCAGCAGCCCGTGGCCACGCCGGAGGCCGACTCGGGACTGCCGACGGAGTTCGACCACTTGTTCCGCGGCTCCACGCCGGACAGCCGCCGCGCGATAGACCGGCAGAAGCCGATGGTCGGCGGGGCCGGTGCGGGCTATCTCAGCGGTTCACAGTCCCAGCCCGCGCCCGGGGCGGCGATCCCCGAGCAGGGCGCGCAGTACCAGGGCTACCAGCAGCAGTTCCCACAGGGGGAACAGTTCCCGGGCCCGGCGCAGTATCAGGGTGCACCGTTCGACGGCCAGGGTCAGTATCAGGCCACGCAGTTCCGGAGCGGTCCGTACCCGCAGGCCGACTACCAGCAGGGCGTCGGTTACGGCGGACCCGGGGGCGGTAGCGGGTTCGGCGGCGGTTCGCTCGGCGCGCAACTGCGCGACAACCGCAGGGTTCTGATCATCGGCGGCGCCGTGGTGCTGGCCGCGGTGATCGGCTTCGCGATCGCCAACTCCGGCGGCCCGTCGGGCGCCTCGGCCGGGCCGCCCGGCGGCACGCCGTCGGCCACGGCGAGCAAGACCACTCCCAAGCAGCAGGCCGACCAGATCTACCAGCTGATCCAGCAGTCCAGCCAGCTGCGTTCGGACGCGAACACGGGTGTGGTCGACGTCAACGGCTGCAAGGACCTGGCCAACGCGCAGAGCCTGCTCAGCTCGACCGCGCAGAAGCGCCAGGCGCAGGCCGACAGCGTCGGCAAGCTCGACGTCTCGGGCATCCAGAACGGCGCGCAGCTGGTCGGCCAGCTCAAGGCGGCGTGGACCGCTTCCGCGCAGTACGACACCGCTTACGCGCAGATAGCCGGCGACATGCAGAGCAGTTGCAAGACCACCGAGGTGCGTAAGGACTCGAACCATCAGGCCGCCGACCAGGCCGCGACAGCGGCGGACAACGCGAAGTCCCAGGCGGCGCAGCTGTGGAACGACAACGTCGCCACGCCGCTGGGCGAATCGCAGGTCGACAGCGGGAAGCTGTAGCCAGTGCTGGATCCGGGTGCTGATTTGACGGCGACCGTACGGGGCCTCACACCCCCGGGAGTCTGCGCGATCCCGGCAGCAGGTACACCGCCCAGGTGACGATGAAGCAGAGCCCGTAGAACGCGAGGAAGGCGACGTAGGCGGCGTCGCCGGTCTTGTAGGTCAGGAAGGACTCGCGGAACGCGAAGTTCACCAGCGCACCGCCGAAGGCTCCGACCGCTCCGGCGATCCCGATCAGCGCCCCGGCCAACCGCCGCGCCTCGCGTTGCGCCGCCGCCGCGTCCACCATCGTCACGGTCGCGCCGTCGGCGGTCGCGCGTTCGGCCTTGGCGCGGAAGATCGCCGGGATCATCTTGTACGCCGAGCCGTTGCCAAAGCCGCTGAATACGAACAGCAGCACGAAGCCGGTGACGAACAGCGGCAGCGACTTGTCCAGCGAGGCGGCCAGCACCAGCGCGGCCGCGGCGGCCATCGCGACGAAGTTCCAGAACGTCACCCTGGCGCCGCCGATCCGGTCCGCCAGCGCGCCGCCGAGCGGCCGGATCAGCGAGCCGAGCAGCGGGCCGAGCCACACCAGGTCGGCCGCCTGCCTCGGGGTCCACTTGAACTGCACCTGAAGCACCTGCCCGAAGGCGAAGCTGAAGCCGATGAAGGACCCGAAGGTGCCGATGTAGAGCAGCGACATGATCCACGTGTGCGGGTCCTTGGCCGCGTCCCGCATCGCGCGCTTGTCGTTACGCAGCTGGGTCAGGTTGTTCATGGACAGCGCGGCGCCGAGCGCGGCGATCACCACCAGCGGGATGTACACGGCGAGCACGAGCCGCGGGTGCGCGATGCCCGCGCCGGCCAGTACCGCGAGTCCGGCCAACTGCACCACGGCCACGCCGAGATTCCCGCCGCCCGCGTTGAGCCCGAGCGCCGCGCCCTTGAGCCGCTCCGGGTAGAACGCGTTGATGTTCGCCATGGAGGAGGCGAAGTTCCCGCCGCCGACCCCGGCGACCGCCGCCAGGATCATCAGGGTGCTGTAGGAGACGCCGGGCTTGAGCCAGAACGCCGCCAGGACGCACGGAACCAGCAGCAGGCCGGCGCTGAACACCGTCCAGTTGCGGCCGCCGAACCTGGCCACCGCGAACGTGTACGGCAGCCGCAGCGCCGAACCGACCACGGTCGGCACAGTGGTCAGGAAGAACTTCCCGGCCGCGTCCACGTGGTAGTTCGGCCCGAGGAAGAGCACGAACACCGACCACAGGCTCCACACCGAGAAGCCGAGGTGCTCGGCGAGGATGGAGAACACCAGGTTGCGCCGGGCGGTGTTCGCGCCCTGCCGCTCCCAGAAGGCGACGTCCTCTGGGCGCCAGTCTGTGATGGCGGCCCGAGGGCGGGCCGCGGGGATGACAGCGGTGTTGCCTGAGCCTGCCGATGCCTCAGCGCTCATCGTCGCCTCCAGGGAATGAATACGTGGATACGGCCTTGTGGCACCGGACGCTATGGACCACGCGTTTCAGCCGGCAGCGCACCGCTCGCGAGTGCCGTCAACTCGCCCGCACTCGCCGATTTCCGGGCTGTGACAACTTCCCGGACACGTCTACGGGGCACGCACCGCGCCTCACGCCCAGGGGGTTTGAGCTGTGAGCCGGATCAGGGCGTGGCGCGTGGCACGTGCGTTCGCAAGGCGGAGGGTCGTGCTCGGACTGAAGATTCGGCCGTATGCGACAGGTGCCTGGCGGCACCGGGGGCTCGGCAACGCGGCGAGCGTGCGTGACAGACGCCACGCCCTGGTCGACGTCACAGCTCGAACATCCCCTAGCGCCGCACCCACACCAGTCCGCGGTAGCGGCGCACCGGATACGTCGGCAACGCGATCGTCGGATCGTCGAGGCAGGTGCCGCTGCGCAGGTCGAATACGTGCTTGTACATCGGCGAGGCCACGGTCGGCACGCCGTCGCGCGAACCGGTCACCCCGCGCGAGATGACGTAGGCGCCCGAGTACGGATCCCGGTTGCCGGTCGCGTACAGCTCTCCCGGCGTAGTGCGGAAGACGGCGATCTGCACGCCGTCGACGAGCGCCGCGACGCCGCGGCCCGGCGTGAGATCCGCGTATCTGCACACTGCGGTCCACGCGTGCTGCTTGTTGGCAGTCATCGTCATGCTCCCACCTCGACCGGGACGCGCTCGTTGTCGCTGTCGTCGTCGCGCGCCGGTCCCTCGTCCGGCCGCGGTCCGATCTCCAGCAGGGGCTTGATCTGGCCGCGTTCGTACTCGAACTTGATCTCCGGGTCGGGTACGCCCGGAGCGTTGACGAAGGAGACGAAGCGGCGCAGCGTCTCCGGATCCTCGATGGCGGCCCGCCACTCGTCGGTGTAACCGGCGACGTGCTGCCCCATCAGCCGGTCCAGCTCCTCGCACAGCCCGAGCGAGTCCTCCATGACCACCGCGCGCAGGTGGTCGAGGCCGCCCTCCATCCGCTCGATCCAGGTCGCGGTGCGCTCAAGCCGGTCGGCGGTGCGGATGTAGAACATCAGGAACCTGTCGATGGTCCGGAGCAGCTCGCGCTCGGAGAGGTCGGTGGCCAGCAGGTCGGCGTGCCGGGGCCGGAAGCCGCCGTTCCCGCCGACGTACAGGTTCCAGCCCCGCTCGGTGGCGATCACCCCGAAGTCCTTGCTCTGCGCCTCCGCGCACTCGCGGGCGCAGCCGGAGACCGCCGCCTTGACCTTGTGCGGCGCCCTCAGGCCCCGATAACGCAGTTCGAGCTCGATGGCCATCTTCACCGACTCCTGCACGCCGTAGCGGCACCATTCCGAGCCTACGCAGCTCTTCACCGTGCGCAGCGCCTTGCCGTAGGCGTGCCCTGATTCGAAGCCGGCGTCCACCAGCCGCCGCCAGATCTGCGGGAGCTGCTCGACGCGGGCGCCGAACAGGTCGATGCGCTGTCCGCCGGTGATCTTCGTGTAGAGGCCGAAGTCCCGGGCCACCTCGCCGATCGCGATCAGCTTCTGCGGGGTGATCTCGCCGCCCGGGATCCGGGGCACCACCGAGTAGCTGCCGTTGCGCTGGAGGTTGGCCAGGAAGTGGTCGTTGGTGTCCTGCAACGCGGCCTGCTCGCCGTCCAGGATGTGCTGGCCGGCGCCCAGCGTCCCGCCGAGCGAGGCGAGGATCGAGGCCACCGCGGGCTTGCAGACTTCGCAGCCGTCCCCGCCGCGGCCGTGCTCGGTCAGCAGCTGCGCGAAGGTGGTGATGCCGCGCACCAGCACGATCTCGTACAGCTCGGCCCGAGTCTGCTCGAAGTGCGCGCACAGCGCCTTCGAGGTCTGCACTCCGGCGGACGTCAGCAGTCTGCCGAGCAGCGGCACGCAGGAGCCGCAGCCGGTGCCGGCCTTGGTGCACGCCTTGATCGCGCCCACGTCGGCGCAGCCCTGCTCGTGGATCGCGGAGGTGATCGTGCCCTTAGTCACGTTGTGGCAGCTGCACACGGTCGCCGAGTCCGGCAGTGCGTCCGGGCCGAGCGCGGGCGCCGCGCCGAGGCTCGCGGGCAGCAGCAGCTGCTCGGGCGTGGCGGGCAGCGGGGAGTCGGTTCCGGCCAGCGGCCGCAGCGTCGCGTACGCGGAGGCGTCGCCGACCAGGATCCCGCCGAGCAGCCGGCCGTCCTCGCCGATGACGAGCTTCTTGTAGAGCCCCGCGGTCGAGTCGCTGTAGAGGGCTGACAGCGCACCCGGTGTCGCCCCGAAGGCGTCGCCGAACGACGCGACCTCGACGCCGAGCAGCTTGAGCTTGGTCGACACGTCCGCGCTGCGGAAGGGCTTCGGGTCCGCGCCGAGCAGGTGGTCGGCGACCGTCTCAGCCATCGCATACCCCGGCGCGACCAGGCCGTAGACGCGGCCGTCCACAGCCTGTGCACACTCGCCGATCGCGTAGATCGCCGGGTCCTCGGTACGGCAGAACTCGTCGACGCGGATGCCGCCGCGCTCGCCGACGGCCAGGCCCGCGTCCCGGCCCAGCTGGTCGCGCGCCCGCACGCCGGCCGCGAAGACGACCATGTCGACCGGCAGGGCGCTGAGATCATCGCCCTTCGCGAGTACGAGCGCGTACACCGAGCCGTCCTCGCCGGTCTCCACGGCCTCGGTGCGCGTCGAGGTGTGCACGGTCACGCCGAGCGCGGCGATCCGGGACAGCAGCGCCTGTCCGCCGCCCTCGTCGACCTGCACGCCCATCAACCGGGGTGCGAACTCGACCACGTGCGTCTCCAGGCCCATGGCCTGGAGCGCGCCCGCCGCCTCCAGCCCGAGCAGGCCGCCGCCGACCACCGCGCCGATCTTCCGCCCGGCGGCGAACCGCTTGATTGCCTCCACGTCCTCGATCGTGCGGTACACGAACGCGCCGGTTGCGTCGTGGCCGGGCATCGGTGGGACGAAGGGGTAAGAGCCGGTGGCGAGGACCAGCTCGTCATACGCGTATTCGGCGCCTGACGCCGTGGTCACGGTACGATCCTGCCGGTCGATCGCCGCGACCGGATCGCCGAGGCTCACCTCGACGCCGGGCGGCGTCGGGTAGGTCAGGTCCTGCGGGCTCTTCCCGTCGAACAGGGAGCTGAGATGCACGCGGTCGTACGCGGCACGCGGCTCCTCGCCGAGCACCGTGATCCGGACCGGCGCGGTCGAGCGGGCCGCGCGCTCGGCCAGCAGTTCTGCGCAGCGGTGCCCCACCATGCCGTAGCCCGCGACGACGATCCGCCGTGCGCTGTCGGGCCGGGATGAGCCGCCGGGCCCGGATGCGCCGTGCTGCGGCCGCACACCGTTCGCGTCCATCGTGAATCAGTTCCTTTCCACCGGGTCGAACAGGTCAAGCGGTCGGTCGGTCATGCGGGGTCGAACAGCAGATCGAGCGGGTTCTCCGGCAGCGGGCCCGAGCGGTCGACCAGCCGGGCCAGCCGGGGTGCGGCCGAGACGTCGCCGATCAGCACCGAGCTGACCACCCGGCCGCCGTGCACCGTCACGGCACGGTGCGTGCCGCCCACCGGATCGACGAGCCGCACGGTGCGCGCGGCGTGCTCGGGCTTCGGTTCGGCGGCCGGCGACGGCGCGGCGGCCAGGATCGCGATGTCGACGCCGGTCGCGGTGAGCCGGGCCACGGTTGACGAGCCCTGATACACGGCGGGCCGGCCGAGCAGCCGCTCGGCGAGCACCTCCGCCTGCTCCAGCGCCGGGGCCGCGAGCCCGTGCGCCGCGCGCATTCCGTGCTGCGTGTGCGCGCAGTCGCCGATCGCGTGGACGCGCGGATCGGTCACGCTCTCCAGCCCTTCGCCCACCACGACGCCGTCACGCACGGCCAGCCCGGCCCGCGCCGCGAGCCCGGTCGCCGGGGCGCTGCCGCACGCGAGCAGCACCAGATCGGCGTCGAGCCGGAAGCCGTCGGCCAGCTGCACGCCGGTCAGCCGACCGTCGCGGTCGTGCAGTACCGTGCGGGCCCGGCACTCCACGTGCACCTCGATCCCGAGGCCGCGCGCGGTACGTGCCAGCACCGCGGCGGCGTCCTCGTCGAGCCGGTGGTCGAGCAGATGAGGACCCTGATGGATCAGGTCCACCTCAAGGCCGCGCAGCGTCAGGCCCCTGGCGCACTGCACGCCGAGCAGCCCGCCGCCGACGACCACCGCGCGCGGCTTGCGGCCGTCACCGCCCGGAGAGGTGAACGAGACGAGCGAGACGAGCGAAGCGAGCTGCTCCTGAATCCGCTCCAGATCCGCGAGGGTGCGCAGCGTGTGCACCCCGGGCTTCAGGCCGTGCTCGTCCCGGATGCCGCCGAGCGGCGGCAGCACCGGATTCGCGCCGGTAGCGAGCACCAGGTCGTCATAGGGGAGTACCGAGCCGTCGTCCCCGTACACGAGCCGCCGCCGCCGGTCGATCCGGGTCGCGCGCACGCCCGCGCGGACCGTCACGCGTGGATCGTCGGGCTCGGCGAGATCGATCCGCCGCGCGTCGATCCGCCCGGCCAGCACCTCGGGCAGCAGCACCCTGTTATACGGCGCGCCGACCTCGGCGCCGAGCACGGTCAGCCCGAAGCCGCCGCCCGGCTCGTCGCGGCCGACCCGGATCAGCCGGGCCACCAGGTGGTGCCCGGCCATGCCGTATCCGATCACGACTATCCTGCGCACCACTAGTCCGGCCCCCCTACCGTCTCCAAGAGCGCTGCCGTCTCCAGAAGCGCAGTCCTCTGCGACCGCGCAGCCCGCTCCAACCGCACGGCGCAGGTCTTGAACTCCGGCATCTTCGAGATCGGATCCAGTGCCGGATTGGTGACCGAGTTGGCCCGCCCGGGCCCCGGCCAGTGGAAGGGCATGAACACGGTGTCCGGCCGGATCGCCCGGCTCAGCCGCGCCGGCGCGGTGGCCGTACCGCGCCTGCTGATCACGCTCACCTGCGCGCCGTCCTCGACTCCCAGCGTGCGCGCCAGATCCGGATGCAGCTCCACGAAGGGCTCCGCAGCGGCCCGGTTGAGTGCGTCAACCCGACGTGTCTGCGCGCCCGACTGGTACTGAGCCAGCACTCTGCCGGTGGTCAGCCGATACGGGTACTGATCGTCCGGTTCCTCGGCTGAGGGCCGGAAATCGACCGGGACGAAGCGCGCGCGGCCGTCCGGCGTCGGGAATGCGTGCTCGAACAGCCGGGGCGTGCCGTCAGGGCTCTGCGTGCCACACGGCCAGTACAGCTCCTCGTCCCGCTCAAGCCGCTCGTAGGTGATGGCGCAGTAGTCGGCGATGCCGCCCGCGCTCGCCCGGCCCAACTCGGCGAACACCTCGGCCGGATCGGCGGACAGCTTGGCGCCGAGCCGCGCGGCCAGCTCGGCGAGGATCTCCAGATCGGTGCGCACGCCCGGATGCGGCGCGATCGCCGCGGGGCGCAGCAGAACCCTGCCCTCCAGGTTCGTCATGGTGCCGGTCTCCTCGGCCCACTGCGCGCTCGGCAGCACGACGTCGGCGATCTCGGCGGTCTCCGAGCGCACCAGGTCGCAGACCGCCAGAAAGCCGAGCGAGCGCAGCCACGCCTCGGTCTGCACCGCGCCGGGCGCGCTCACCAGCGGATTCGAACCCATCACCAGCAGCGCGTCGATCCGTTCGGGCGCGTCCTCGCGCTCGCCCCCGCCCGCACGAGCGCTACCGCAACGCTCCAGCAGTTCGACGGCGCTCGGCCCGGGGCCTGGCAGCTCGTCCGGATCCACGCCCCAGACGGCGGCCACGTGCTCCCGCGCCGCCGGGTCGTCGAGCTTGCGGTAGCCCGGCAGCTGGTCGGACTTCTGGCCGTGCTCCCGCCCGCCCTGCCCGTTGCCCTGGCCGGTCAGCGCACCGTAACCGGAGCCCGGACGTCCCGGCAGGCCGAGCGCGAGCGCCAGGTTGATCCACGCGGAGACGGTGTCAGTGCCCTTGCTGTGCTGCTCGGTGCCGCGCGCGGTCAGGATCATCGCGCCCCCGCTGCCCGAGCGCACGCATTCACGCACCGCCTCGGCCAGCGCGGTCACCGTCTCGCGCATCGCCGCGACGGAGACGCCGGTGAGCCGCTCGACCCGTTCCGGCCAGTACGCCGTCGCGATCCGCCGAGTCTGGTCGAAGCCCTGCGTGCGCGTCGCCACGTAGTCCTCGTCGACCAGATCCTCGGCGACCGCGAGGTGCAGCATCCCGAGCGCCAGGGCGAGGTCCGTGCCCGGCACCGGTTGCAGATGCCGGTCGGCCAGTTCGGCGGTCTTCGTGCGCCGCGGATCAACCGTGATCAGCACGCCGCCCGCCTCGCGCGCCGCGCTGAAGTGCCGCATGATCGGCGGCATCGTCTCGGCCGGGTTCGCGCCGATCAGCAGGACTGCGCCCGCCCGCCGGATGTCGCGCACCGGGAACGGCAGCCCGCGGTCCACGCCGAAGGCGCGGTTCTGCGCCGCCGCCACCGACGACATGCAGAACCGGCCGTTGTAGTCGATGTTCGGCGTCTTGAGCACCGTGCGTGCGAACCGGCCGAGCTGATAGGCCTTCTCATTGGTCAGCGAGCCGCCACCGAACACCGCGACCGCCTCCGGCCGCCGCGCGCCGAGCTCGCGTGCGACCCGGTCCAGCGCTTCCTGCCACGATGCCGGCCGCAACTCGCCGCCGCGCCCGTCCCGCATCAGCGGCGTGGTCAGCCGCAGGTCCGGACGCAGCAACTCCCCGGCAGTCGCGCCTTTTCCGCACAGTGCACCCTCGTTGACCGGGAACTGCGTCCGACCGGTGACTTCGAGCCCGGACACCGCCGGACCAGCCGTGACGGGAGTCAGCTGGATCCCGCACTGAAGCGCGCAGTACGGGCAGTGACTCCGGCCCGAGTCGCCGCTACCGTCACCGCCGCCCGCAGCTGCTGCCCCCGGCTTTCCCGTCATGACCACGACGGTGCGGCCCTGCGATGTCGGGTCGGGGTCTTGCTCATTTCGGAGCGCGCACGAGTTCTTCACGGCCCAATCGCCCTTGTGTGCGCACCTTGTGACCGACCCCGGTCATTCGGCATTCCAGTCGGTATCTCAGTCAGTGCCTCAGGCGGTGCCCAGTACCTCGGTCGCTCTTACCGGTGCGTAGCGGGTCGGCAACATATCCGTAACGGCGGACGGCCACTGTTTCCGACATGGCACTGGCAGAGGCGATCGATTCCACTCCCTCGGCTGCGGCCGATCCGCCCTCCGACGCAGGGGAGCCGACCGCCGTGGCCGTCACCAACGCGCACCTGACCACCGGCGACGAGCCTGCCCCGGCCCCGTCCCGCACCGACGCGGCCTCATCTCACGCAGCCCCGCCCCACACTGTCTTCGACGAATTCCCACTCACCGGCTGCGTCGTGGCCGTGACCGCCGACCGGCGGCGTGACGACCTGGCCTCGTTGCTGCGTCGTCGCGGCGCGAAGGTCATCGAGACTCCCACGCTGCGCCTGGTTCCGCTCGACGACGACGCGGCACTGCGTAAGGCGACCAACGACTGCCTTACGGCGCAACTCGACTACGCGGTGGCCACCACAGGCAGCGGTTGGCGCGGATGGATGTCGGCAGCGGAGAGCTGGGGGCTCGGCGAGGAGTTGTTCCGGGTGCTCGCCAGCGCCGTCATCGTCTCCCGCGGTCCCAAAGCCACCGGCGCCGTGCGTGCCGCGGGACTGAGGGAGAGTTACAGCGCCCCTTCGGAGTCCAGTGACGAGTTGCTGAGCTACCTGCTCGACCAAGGCGTGGCCGGCAAGCGCATCGCGGTCCAGCAGTACGGTGTGGAGCATCCGGCCGAGGACACCCGCTTCGTCACCACGCTGCGTGACGCCGGGGCGACCGTCGTCGACCTACCGGTCTACCGCTGGGGTCCGCCGTCTGACCGTCTCGCGGTCCGCCGCCTCGTGGACGCCATCGTCCGGCGCGAGGTCCACGCAGTCAGCTTCACCTCCGCCCCCGGTGTCACCGCGCTGCTGGAGGCCGCCGCCGTAACCGGGGCGCTCGACCAACTCCTGGTCGCGCTGCGTACGGACGTCACCGCGGTCTGCGTCGGCGCCGTGTGCGCCCGGCCGCTCGAAGCGCTTGACGTGCGCGCGGTGTGGCCGGAGCGTGCCAGGCTCGGCGCGATGGTCGCCACGCTCTGCTCGATGCTTCCGCCGCGGGTCCGCCACGAGGTGCCCATCGACAGGCACCGCACCCTGACATTGCAGGGTTTGGCCGCGGTGGTGACAGGCGGTGAGCCGGTCATCCTCGCTCCGCTGCCTGCCGCCGTGCTGGCCGAACTCGGCCGTCGCCCCGGTTGGGTGGTCTCGCGCGCCGACCTGCTGCGCCGGGTGTGGGGACCGCGCGGGGCCGGCTCTGGCGGTCGCGATGAACACGCCGTCGAGGCGACCGTGGCACGCCTGCGTACCGCGCTCGGCCCCGATGCGTCGCTGATCAAGACAGTGACGAAGCGCGGCTACCGCCTTGCCGTCGACCCGGTAGCCTGAGCGCCGTCGCACCGGCGAAGGGGAGTTAGCGACATGACAGTGCCGGTGCTCGGCTTGTCCGCCTACGGCGGGTGGCGCCCCGCGTGGCTGCCCGCACCGCCGGGAGTGCTGCCCCCGCCGCGCGCGGACGTGCCGCTGCTGGCCGTCGCGCACGGCACCAACGACCCGCAGGGCCTGGAAACGCTCGACACGCTCTTGCAGCAGGTCAGGTTCCTGCGTCCAGGCGTCGAGACCTCGCTGTCGTTCGTTTCGGTGGCCCGCCCGAGGGTGGCCGACGAACTGGTCCGGTTGTTCGCCGAGGGCGTGACCGAACTCGTCGTGCTCCCGCTGCTGCTCGGCACGGGCTACCACGTGCGGCACGACATCCCCGAAGCGCTGCGGATCGCGGCGCGGCAGCACGGCGGCGCCGCGAGGATCTACCAGGCCGCGACACTCGGCCCCGATCCACTGCTCGCCTCGGTCCTGCGGGACCGGCTGTCGGCAGTCGGTGGCGGCACCCTGTTCGGCACGCAGATAGTACTGGCCGCAGCGGGCTCGGCCAGCCGAGCCGCGAACGCCGACGCGATCGCGATGTCCGGAATGCTCGCCGAGCGCCTGGGAATGCCGGTACGCACCGGATACGTCACGACCGCAGAACCGGACCTCGCCACGTTGCTGAGCCGTCTGGCGCGACGCGGCCGACCCGTCGCGGTGGCCACCTACCTGCTCGCCTCGGGCGAGTTCAGCCGCCGGATATCGGACTGCGCGACACTCGCGGCACTAGACACGGACAACCCGCGCCGGATGTGCGTGAGCGAACCATTGGGCGCGCACGACCAGATCGCAAGGCTGGTACTGCGCCGATACGACGCAGCCCTAGCCGCGCCGCCACTGAACCTAGCCGACCTGGCCTCAGAGAACTGACTCAGCAGTCAGCAAGCATGGACCGACCCACCTACGCCGATCCACCAGACATACCCGCCACCGCCACTCTGACCCGCCGCCACCATCGCAGTCCCCGCCGTCACCGTCACCGCCCTGACCTGCCGCCACCACTCGATCCACCGCCGTCCCGCCCACTTATCACCGCCGCCCTACCCGCCGCAGTCCCCGCCCGGCTGCCGCCGCCGCCCAACCCGCTGCCACCGCGACCGCCGTCCGGCCTACCGCCGCCGCCACTATCTGATGGCAGTCAGATCTACGGTTATTCAGATCTGCGGCACCTGCGGTGGCTGCGCCGATGGCCTGATCTCCAGCGCCTCAAGCACCATTCGAATCGCCGTGTCCAACTGGGGATCGCGCCCGGCCGCCCACTCGTGCGGAGGGATTGCCACCTCGACGTCCGGATCGACGCCGTAGTTCTCCACGTCCCAGCCGATTCCCCCGGTGAACCAGAACGCGAACTTCGGCTGCGTGACCCCGGTGCCGTCGACCAGCGTGTACTTGGCGTCGATGCCGATCACCCCGCCCCACGTCCGGGTACCGATGACCGGCGCGATGCCGTACAGCTTGATCGCCTGCGTCGCTATGTCCCCGTCGGAGCCTGCGTACTCGTCCACGATCGCCACGATCGGGCCACGCGGCGTCTCGCTCGGGTAGCTGACCGGTTCGGTCGTCCGGCACAGCTGCCAGCCGACGATCCGTCGGCCCA
>NZ_DASYZI010000141.1:0-15374 GCF_035946395.1 Actinocrinis sp. | reverse complement strand
CTAGTCGCGGGTGCGGGCCACCAACTGCGTGGGGTTGACGACGCGTAGTGCCAGGACCAGGAGCACGAGCATCGAGCCGGTGTAGACGACTGCCATCGCGTCGATGGACTGGGCGCTGCGGATGCCGGCGGAGAAGACCGCGGAGAACAGGCTGACCACCAGGGTCTGGCTGGTCGGTCCCGCGGTGAGGAAGGTGAGCTCGAACATGCCGAACGTGCGCACCAGGACCAGGATCCCGGCCGCCAGCATGCCGGGCAGCAGCAGTGGCGCGATGATGCGGCCGAGTACCGCGCGGGTCGGCGCGCCGCACATCCGGGCGGCGGCTTCGAGTCTCGGGTCGACCTGCTCGATGAACGGCGTCATGGTGTAGACGACGAACGGGATGGAGGGCACCAGGTTGGCCAGCACCACCCCGGTCAGCGAGCCGGCCAGGTGGAACTTGTAGAGCACGGTGGCCAGCGGGATGCCGTAGGCGATCGGCGGCACCAGGATCGGCAGTACGAACAGCAGCATCACCGCGCGCTTTCCCGGGAAGGAGCGCCGGGCCAGCGCGTACGCCGCCGGGACGCCGAGCGCCAGCGAGATGCCGACCACCAGGAAGGAGACCTCGAAGGTGGTCGTCATGACCTGTCCGAGGTCGAACTCGCTCCACGCGTCCGAGAAGTTCGAGCCGGTATAGCCGTGTGGCAGCCAGCCGCTGAACCAGGTGCGCGCGAACGAGTCGAGCAGCACGGTGGCGATGACGCCGAACAGGTTGAGCAGGAAGAACGCGACGAGGGCCCAGACCAGCCAGGTTCCGGGACGCATCGCCAGGGCGCGCCGGCGCCGCCGGGCGGGCGCGTCCTGCGTCAGGGTACTCATCCCTTGCCTCCCGTCGAGCCGGTGTAGAGGCGGGAGCGGATCGCCATGGCGATGCCGATCACGATCAGCATCAGCGCGGTCATCACCATGGCGATCGCGCTGCCCTGCGAGTAGTTGAACTTCTGTAGCGCCTGCTCGTAGGCCTCGATGGAGATCACATGGGTCTTGCCGTCCGGGTCGCCGACCATGATGGCGGAGGGGAAGACGGCGAAGGCGAGCACGAAGGTGAGGCTGAAGGTGGTCAGCAGTCCGGGCAGCAGCAGCGGGAAGGTGACGTGTCGGAAGCGCTGCCACCAGTTGGCGCCGAGGGTCGCGGCGGCCCTCTCCAGCGAGGGGTGGATGCCGGACAGGTACGAGTGCGTCAGCAGGAAGGCGAACGGGAACCCGCTGATCACCAGCGAGAACAGTACGCCCCAGTAGTCGTTGATCAGCGTGACCGGGCTGCCGGCCAGGTGCAGCCACCTGAGCGTCGAGTTGAACCAGCCGGCCGGTCCGAAGTATTCGAGGATGCCCTCGGCGGTCAGCACGGTGCCGAGGGTGATCGGCATGACCAGGATCGTCAGCAGCAGTCGCTTGCCGCGGAACTCCCGGCGCATCCGGTACGAGATGGGCACCGCGAACCCGACGTTGATCAGCGCCGCCGGAATGGCCAGCTTGAACGTCGTGCCGATCGAGCCGCGGGCGAACCTGTCGTCGAAGAACGCCCGGTAGGACGCCAGCGCGCCCCCGCCGGTCGTCGGCTGGAAGGAGAGGCCGAGCCCGTAGACGAACGGATAGCAGAACAGCGCGATCATCGCGAGGACGGCCGGCACGATCAGCAGCAGGGTGCGGTCGACCCCGCGCTCGGCCAGGCGGTGGCGCAGCGCGGGGCGCCGGGCGCGGGTGTCCGTCAGGGAGCTCATTCGTCGGCTCCCGGGAACACGAGCACGCGCTCGGGGGCCGCGGTCAGCCGCAGCGGGTCCCCGGGCGCGACCCGGCTCTGGGTGCGCAGGTGGATCCGGTCGCCCGCCGGGGTGAGCGCGTCGACGTGGAAGCCGCGGCCGTGGTACTCGACGATCTCGGCCACTGCGTCGAATGTCTCACTAGCAGCCGCGGCATCCGCCGCGGTGGCGCCGCCGCCCTGCGCGGCCTCGCCGACGATCGTGACGTCCTCGGGCCGGATCGCGATCTGCACCTGCGTGCCCGGCTCGATCCGGGTGCCCGCGGCCGGCTTTCCGAGCAACGAGATCCCGCGTCCGCCGGCCCGCACCCCTTCCGTGCCGACGGTGCCGGCCGTGAGGTTCAGGATGTTGCGATAGCCCATGAACGCCGCGACGTACGCGCTGGCCGGGGCCTCGTACAGCTCGGCCGGAGTGCCGATCTGCGCGACGTGCCCCGCGTCGAGCACGACCAAGCGGTCGGCCAGCGAGAGCGCCTCCTCCTGGTCGTGCGTGACGTACAGCGTGGTCAGGCCGAACTCCTGGTGGATGCGCCGGATCTCGGCGCGCATGTCCAGGCGCAGCGCGGCGTCCAGGTTGGACAGCGGCTCGTCCATGAGCACCAGCGGCGGTTCGAGCACGATCGCGCGGGCGATCGCGACGCGCTGCTGCTGGCCGCCGGAGAGCTGCCCCGGGTGCTTGTGCGCGTGCCCGGTCAGCCGCACCAGCCGCAGCGTCTCGTCGACCCGCCGGTCGACCTCGGCTTTCGGCAGCTTGCGCATCTTCAGGCCGAACGCGACGTTCGCGCGCACGGTCAGGTGCGGGAAGAGCGCGTAGTTCTGGAAGACCATCCCGAACCCGCGCTTCTCCGGGGGCAGCGTGTCGATCCGGCGGCCGTCCAGCTCGATCGAGCCGGCGGTCAGCGGCAGCAGGCCGGCGATGCTGTTCAGGGCGGTGGTCTTGCCGCAGCCCGACGGCCCGAGCAGCGCGATGAACTCGCCGCCGCGCACCGTCAGGTCGAGCGGGTGCAGTGCGACGTGCGCGCCGTACGCGCGGCTGATCCCGTTCAGCCGCAGCTCGCCGAAGCGCCCGGTCACCCGCTCGCGGGCCGGCCTGTGCGGTGTCGCCTGGGCCATTTCCTGCGTCACTTGGTCGAGCCGATGTTCTTGTCCCACAGGTCGAAGGCGGTGACCTGCGCGTCGGCGGGCAGTGAGTTCTTCATCGGGTACTGCGTCATCCAGGTGTCGAAGTCCGGCACGCCGTACTGCGCGATGACCTGCTGCGAGGACGCCGGTGCGGAGGACAGCGGCACGTTCTTGACCGCCGGGCCGGGGTAGAAGTAGCCCTTGTCGTAGGTGACGGCCTGCTGCTCGGGGGTCAGGATCCAGGCCAGCAGCCGCAGGTTCGCGATCAGCTCGTCGTTCGAGACGCCCTTGGGGATCACCCCGAACTGCGCGTCGGTGACCCAGGTGAAGGTCTGGAACTTGGCCACCTTGATCGCGGCCGGCACGGTGCCGATGGCGCGGCCGTTGATGTACCAGCCGGTGGTCGAGGCGATCATGTCGACGGTGCCGGACGCGATGTTCTTCATCGTCGCGGACGTGCCGGTCGGGTAGGTGGAGACGTACTTGTTCAGCTCGGTGAGGTACGCCCAGGTCTTCGACCAGCCGTTGACCGGGTCGGTCGGGTCCGAGTCGCCGAGCAGGTAGGGCAGGCCCATCAGCCAGGTGCGCCCGGGGCCGGAGTTGCGCGGCTGCGCGTACTGGTACTTGCCGGGGTTCGCCTTGGCCCAGTCCAGCAGCGCGTCCGTGGTGCCCGGCGGGGTGGCGACCTTCGCCGGGTTGTACTCGATCAGCGGCCCGGAGGGGTACCAGACCAGTTCGATGCCCTGGTCCTGGGCGAGGGTCGCCATGCTCGCGGCGGCGCTCTGGTAGTTGGCCATCAGGCCGGGGAAGAACTGGTCGTAGTAGGTCTTCACGTTCTGCCACAGGCTGAGCTTGATCCCGGCGGCCAGGCCGTCGGTGCCGGTCAGCACGAGGTGCGTCTGCACGTTGCCGGCCTGCTGCTGCGCCTGGATCTTGGAGGCGAGCTGCGGGGCGGTGCCGGTGGAGTAGGTCACCCCGGCCACGATCTCCGGGTGCGCCGCCCTGAACGCCTCGATGGCCGGCTTGGTCAGCGCCAGGTTCCCGGCCACGTCGAGGATGTTGATGGTGACCGGCTTGCTCGGGGTCGACGCGACGGTCGGCGGCGCCGAGCTGGCGGTGGCGGTGGCGCTGGTCGGCGCGGAGCAGGCGGCCAGGACCGGGGCCGCGGCGCCGGCGGCGGCGAGGGTGCCGAGCAGCGTGCGGCGGCTGATTTCGGGAAGCTGAGCGGACATCGGATTCCGCACCTCCTACATCGTCGTAAGGGGGTTGAGCCGTGTGCGTGCGGTGGAGTGCACTGGGTCTGGCGCCCGGGCGGCTTTGTGCGGAAGCCACCCGGGACGGCTGTTGAGTGTGCGTGTTCGGTTCAGTGCGGGTCGGGCTGCGGGTTGTGGCCCTGCCGCGCCAGGAAGTCGAAGTCGCAGCCCTGATTCGCCTGGGTGATGTGCTGCTGGTACAGCGCGCCGTAGCCGCGCTCGAACCGCGGCTCGGGCCGCCGCCACGCCGCGCGGCGGCGCTCCAGCTCCTGCTCGGGCACGTCGAGCGTCAGGGTCCTGGCCGCGACGTCGAGGCTGATCGGATCGCCGGTGCGCACCAGCGCGAGCGGGCCGCCGACGTGCGACTCGGGCGCGACGTGCAGGACGCAGGTGCCGTAGCTGGTACCGCTCATCCGGGCGTCGGAGATGCGCACCAGGTCGGTGACGCCCGCCTCCAGCAGGTACCTGGGGATCGGCAGCTGGCCGTACTCCGGCATGCCGGGCCCGCCGATCGGTCCGGCGCCGCGCAGCACCAGGACCGTCTGCGGGGTGATCCCGTATGCGGGGTCGTCGATGTTCTCGCGCAGCTCCCGGTAGGAGTCGAAGACCACTGCGGGGCCGGTGTGCTTGAGCAGGCCGGGATTGCGCGACGCGATGTACTTGATGACCGCGCCGTCCGGGGCCAGGTTGCCGCGCAGCACGGCGAGCCCGCCCTCGCGGTCGCAGGGCTCGTCGACCGAGCGGATCACGTCGGGGTTGTGGACCTTCGCCTCGGCCAGGTGCTCGGCGAGCGTGCCGCCGGCGACGGTCGGCCGGTCCGGGTGCAGCGCGCCGGGCGCCTTCGCGAGCTGCGACAGCAGGGCCGGCAGGCCGCCCGCGAAGTAGAAGTCCTCCATCAGGTACCGGCCGGACGGCCGCAGGTCGGCCAGTACCGGGACGCGGCGCGAGATCGCGTCGAAGTCGTCGAGGTCCAGCTCGACGCCGGCGCGCCCGGCCATCGCGATCAGGTGGATCAGGGCATTGGTGGAGCCGCCGAGCGCGAAGACGGTCGCGGCCGCGTCGTGGAAGGCCTCGGCGGTCAGGTAGTCGCGGATCGTGCGGCCCTCGCGGACCAGCTCGACGGCCCGGATCCCGGCCGCGGCGGCCATCCGGTGGTGCGCGCTGTCCACGGCGGGGATGGAGGCGGAGCCGGGCAGCGCCACCCCGAGCACCTCGGCGATCGAGGTCATCGTGGACGCGGTGCCCATGGTCATGCAGTGGCCGGGGGAGCGGGCCAGGCCGCGGCCGACCTCGGCCAGCTCGCAGTCGTCGATCCGCCCGGCGCGGTGCTCGTCCCAGTAGCCGAACAGGTCCGTGCCGCTGCCGAGCGTCGTGCCGCGGTAGTTGCCGCGCAGCATCGGCCCGGCTGGTACGAAGACGGCCGGCAGGTCGGCGCTGGCGGCGCCCATCAGCAGCGCCGGGGTGGTCTTGTCGCAGCCGCCCATCAGCACCGCGCCGTCCACCGGATAGGAGCGCAGCAGCTCCTCGGCCTCCATGGCCAGCAGGTTGCGGTAGAGCATCGGGGTGGGCTTCTGGAAGGTCTCCGAGAGCGTGGAGACGGGGAACTCCAGCGGGAAGCCGCCGGCCTGCCAGATCCCGCGCTTGACCTGTTCGGCCCGCTCGCGCAGGTGCATGTGGCAGGGGTTGATGTCGGACCACGTGTTCAGAATCGCGATGACCGGCTTGCCCAGGTACTCCTCGGGCAGGTAGCCGAGCTGGCTCACCCGCGAGCGGTGGCTGAAGGCGCGCATGTGGTCGCCGACGTCGCCCTCGCCGAACCAGGCCGCGCTGCGCAGCGGGCGGGGCTGCGGCTCGGGGGAGGGCGTGCGAGAGGACGTCAGAACTGCCATCGCGCACCCCAGTTGGCGAGGATGGACTCGATGTGGTCGCGCACGCCGTTCGGCAGGGTGCGCGACGGCGGCCGTACGTCCCGGCGGCAGAGCCCGAGCTGGGCCAGCGCCTCCTTGACCACGCTGACGTTGTCCGCGGCGGCGTCGGCGGCGCGCAGCTGCTCGAACGGGCGGATCAGGTCCCAGATCCCCAGCGCGCCCCGGTAGTCGTTCGCGGCCAGCATCTGGTGCATCTCCACGGCTATCACCGGCGCGACGTTGGCCAGTCCCGAGGTGAAGCCGGACGCGCCGAGGACGAAGTAGCCGGGGGCGGACAGCTCGGCCAGCCCGGCCAGCCAGACGAACCGCTCGCGCCCCGCGTCGTGCGCGACCGAAGCGAACCGGACCGGATCGGGCACCGAGTACTTGATGCCGATCACGTTCGGGCAAAGCTCGCCGAGCCGGGCGATCTGCTCGCCGGTGACGCGCGCGTCGCGGATGTAGAGCACCACGCCGAGTTCGGGCACCGCCTCGGCGATCGTGCGGTGGTACTCGGTCCAGCCCTCGCCGGAGATGTACGGGTGCACCGGCTGATGCACCATCACCAGGTGCGCGCCGCAGTCCCGGGCGTGGGAAGCCGCGGCGATGGCGGCGGCCGTGTCCAGTCCGACGCCGACGATCACGGTGGCGTGCTCGCCGACCTCCTTGATGGTGTTCTCGGCGGCGCGGCGGGCCTCTGCGGGGGTGAGGGTGTAGAACTCGCCGGTGTTCCCGTTCGGCGTCACCGCCGTGATGCCGGCGTCGACCAGCCGGCGCAGCAGCGCGCCGTGCCGGTCCCAGTCGACCGCGCCCTGCGCGGTGAACGGTGTGACCGGGATGGCGACCACGCCGGCAAGCGCCGCGCGGGCGCGTTCGACCCCCGCGAGGGCCGTGTCTGTATCATCGACGGATTGCATGCTGCTCCAAGCTCTTATCCACGGTGCGGAGCGTGTGTTGCCAGGAAGCGGTCCGGTCCGTTGCCGCGGGCCGGGCCGCTGTGTCTCGGTGCGTCCCGACCTACCGGCCGGTCCGGGCGCTGCCGAAGTTGCGGTCCACGAACGCGGCTATGTGTTCGCGCAGCAGGACCGCGGCGCGCTCGGCCGCCCCGGCGAGCACCGCGTCGAGGATCGCGCGGTGCTCGGCGGCTTCCTGCTCCCAGCTCGGCGTGCGGTCCCAGACCACGGTCGAGACCAGCGCGGTCTGGTCGCGCAGGCCGTCCAGGATCCCGACCATCAGCTCATTGCCGCAGCCGACGTACAGGGCGCGGTGGAAGTCCCGGTTGGCCATCGAGCGGTCGGCCCGGTCCGTGCAATGGTCGGCGTGTTCGAGCGACTCGGCGGCGGCCTGCCAGTGCCCTGATGCGGTGACCGGGGTACCGGCCGGTACGGCGTTGAGGGCGACGGCACGGCGCACCGCCTCCGGTTCAAGCAGCAGCCTGATGTCGTAGACGGAGTGCACGAGCGTGTCGTCCACGGTGCGCACCGTGGCGCCCCTGTAAGGGCTCATGGTCACCAGGCCCGCGCCGGCCAGGGTCTTGAGCGCCTCGCGCACCGGTGTCTTCGAGACGCCGAGCTGGGCGGCGAGGTCGTTCTCGACCAGGGCCTGCCCCGGCAGCAGCCGTCCGGTGAGGATGGCGTGCTTGAGGGCGTCCAGCACCGCCTCGGTCCGCGAGGGCACCGCGACCGAAGGTACAACGTTCGACATCTGACTCCGTTCGGTGCGCGGCGTCGGCGGCGGACCGCAACTCGGCATTGGATATTTCATATACGATGTGCGGGACGCTACACCTCAACTGTGTGCGGGTCAATCCTCTTGCGTCACTTCACTCGTTACCCGGAAGTCGCCCGAGCCCGAGGGTACGTGACGGCATTACAGCACATGCACGGGCGGCCGACCCTGAATGAGGGTGGGGTGCGACCGCCCGTGCGGATCGGGCGCTACACGGACTGCGCGCGCTCGAGGGGCCCGATCGCGTCCGATGCGTCATATATGACGTGCCATGTAAAGTATCCGTCACACGACCGGGAGTCAACGGGTCCTGAAAGTTTCGATCCGCGCGACTTCGGATCCGGCCGCGCCTTCCGGCGCCCTGCCTCGGTGTTTCGACATGTTCGATTCCGTGGCGCAGCGCTGCGGACAGTGGCGTGATTTGTGCGGTGCGTGCGTCCCCGTGAAGCCCTCACCTACATTGCGCCGTACGCCGGCGCCTGCCGCGCGCGGCCGCCGGGGGATGGCGGCCACCGGGTCACCTGGCCGCGACGCGGCCACCGAGCCACAAGGCCGCGATGCGGCCACCAGGTCACACAGGCCGCTAAGGAGTCCGATGAGACACCGTATCTCAGTACCCTCATACCTCAGGCCACCGTCCGCGCGCTCCCGCAGGGCCCTGGTCTCCGCCGTCGGCGTGACCGCGCTGCTCGGCGCGGGCGCCGCGGCGCTCGGCCTCAGCGCCAGCGCCTCCGCGGCCGGCGCGACGTGTCAGATCGCGTACGGCGTCGTGAACAGCTGGCCCGGCGGCTTCCAGGCGGGCATCACCATCACCAACGAGGGCTCGGCGATCACCTCGTGGACGCTGGCCTTCACTTTCCCCGGCAACCAGACCGTGAGCTCCGGCTGGAACGGCACGTTCACCCAGAGCGGGGCGAACGTGACCGTCGCCAGCCTGAGTTACAACGGCGCGCTGGCCACCGGCGCCAGCACGTCGATCGGGTTCAACGGCGCGTTCACCGGCACGAACACCGACCCGAGCGCCTTCACGCTCAACGGCGCGGCTTGCGCCGCCGGCGCCCCGTCGACGTCGCCGTCCGCGAGCGCGTCGCCCTCTGCGTCCCCGTCTTCGTCCCCGTCCAAGTCGGCGAGCGCGTCACCCTCGCCGTCGAAGTCGGCCAGCCCCTCGGCGAGCCCGAGCTCGTCGGCGACCACTCCGCCGCCCGGCCAGCCGAGCGTCCCGGCCACCTGCAAGTCGCTCGGCGCGACGCTGACAGCGAGCAGCGAGCTGTTCTCGTCGAGTGCTGAGTCGGCTCCGCCGGACACCTCCCGCATCCAGTCCGCGCTCAACAGCTGCGCCGGCACCGGCCAGGCGGTCGAGCTGACCGCGAGCGGGAGCAACGCGGCGTTCCTCAGCGGTCCGCTGAGCATCGGCGGCAACGAGGTGCTGCTCGTCGACGCGGGCGTGACGCTGTACGCGTCGCGCAACCCGGCCGACTACCAGATCTCGGGCGCCAACACCTGCGGCACCATCGCTTCCAGCGACAACGGCTGCAAGTCGTTCATCACCATGGCCGGCTCGGGCGCCGGGCTGATGGGCACCCGCGACTCGGCCGGCAGCCAGGGGATCGTCGACGGGCGCGGCGGCCAGGACATGCTCAACACCAGCCAGACCTGGTGGGCGCTGGCGACCGCGGCCAAGAGCGGCGGATCGCAGAACAACCCCAAGCTCGTGACCAGCAACGGCGCCAGCAGCCTGACGATCTACGACATCGATCTGGTCAACTCGCCGATGTACCACGTCCTGCTCAAGGGCGGCAGCGGGGCGACGATCTGGGGCGTGCGGATCAAGACCCCGGCCAACTCGCGCAACACCGACGGCATCGACCCGCAGGACATCAGCAACGTGCTGGTCAACGACAGCTACATCAACGACGGTGACGACTGCATCGCGATCAAGTCCGACTCCGGCACCGCGGCCAGCCACATCACCGTGGAGAACAGCCACTGCTGGGGCACCCACGGCCTGTCCATCGGCAGCCAGACGGCGGGCGGCGTCAACAACGTCACGTTCCTGAACGACACCGTCTCCGGCACCGACTCCGGCGGCATCACCAGCACGAGCAACAACGGCATCCGCGTCAAGAGCGCGTCGGACCGCGGCGGCCTGGTCACCGGGGTCACCTATCAGAACATCTGCATGACCGGAGTGAAGGACCTGCTGGTATTCGACCCGAACTACACCACGGGCAACGGTTCTTCGATCCCGAGTTTCGCCGGCATCACCCTGAACGGAGTGGTCTCGGTCAATTCCGTCTCGGGCGCCACCTCGCAGCTCGACGGTTACGACTCCTCGCACCTGCTCGGCCTGACCCTGGAGAACATCAAGCTGGACGTCACGGGCACCAGCGCGCAGTACGCGAATATCGGGGTCTACAACTCGAACATCACGGCTTCGGGCACCAGTGTCACGGTGTCCAACATCTCGGGCACTGGGAGCGTTCCCAGTTGCAGCTTCCCGTCATACCCGGCGCTGTAACGCCCGATAAAGCGCCTTCAGGGCGCTGAGATGAATGCCGGCTCTTCGAAACTCGGCCGTGACCTGTGTGCGGCTGTAGGTTCGTCCGACGCGTAGCGATGGACGAACCTGCGCCGCCGGCCACGGTTGAGTTTCGAAGAGGATGAATGCCGGATTCGCCACGCCGCGCCGCGTGGCGAATCCGGCATTCCCGTTCGACCGTGGTTGCCCGGACCGTAGCCGTGCGATAATGTCGTCCCCGGCGCGTAAGTCAGTGTACTGATCACGATCTCTGTCGCCTGACCTGCGCGAGCGCGCGCCCGACAGTGGCCGTGCGACGGGTTGAACACGGGGTGTCCTCAACTTCAGGGCCCTGACCGCGTGATGCAGTGAAATGCTCCAGCTACGCCGGTCCGACGATGAAGAAGGGCTGCATGGTGCATCCGGCCGATCTCGGCGCGCTCCCGCAGGCCGCGGCACAGAAGCACGGACAGATCCCTTTCTTTTCCGACCCGCCCTGGTCCGGACTTGAGTTCCCGGTGCGCACCATCGGCGACTTCGCCCGGGCGGTGGAGGACTACGCCGACCGCCTGTGGGGGGCCGGGATCCGGCGCGGCGCGACGGTCGCGGTGGTGAAGGCGAACCACATCGACATCCAGGCGATCGCCTGTGCGGCCGTCCGGATCGGCGCCGTTCCCGTCCTGCTCTCGGTGATGATGGAGCCCACGGAGCTGCTCACCTGCCTCGGCCGGCTGCAACTGCCCACCCTGCTGGTCGACGAGGTCGGCATCGCCAAACTCGCGTCGCATGCCAACGCGCTGCCCGCGCTGACGGACCGCACGTTCGCGCTGAACCAGCCCGGCGCGCCGTGGGCGCCCGTGCTGGACGCGCAGGCGCCGCACAAGGCGATCGCGTGCTCCGCCGACGGACCGCTGATCGTCACGCACACCTCCGGCACCACCTCGACTCCGAAGCTCGTCGCGCAGAGCGCCGACTCGCTGTACGGACACGCGAAGCCGCAGGTCATGATCGCCCGCGGCTTCGACGTGAACGGCCTGTCCGCCAAGTGCCTGTCGTTCGTGCACGCCCGCGTCTCCTCCGGGCTGATCGCCTACCTGACCGTCGGCGTCGCGTTCCTCGCCATGGCCAGCCCCGAACTCGACGACATCGAGCGGCAGCTGGTCCAGCACCGGCCGCAGTCGCTGGAGACGCACCCGAACCTCTTCCTGCGCTGGGAGCCGCTGGCCGAGCGGCCGTCGCGTCCGTTCCGCTCTATCGAGCGTTACGTGTCAACTTTCGACGCGGTTCACCCGCGCACGCTGAGGGCGCTGCTGACGGGTTCGGACCAGTCGGATCCCGTCTGGTTCCTGGCTTACGGGCAGACCGAGGTCGGGCCGGTCACCCTGCGCGTCGTGCGGCGCGCCGACCTCGACCGGTTGGACGGCTCCGCGTCGCGCGAGGTCGGCAAGCCGTTCGCCGGGATCACCGACGTACGCGTCGTCGACGCCAAGGGCCGTCGGCTGCCGGTCGGCACCGTCGGTTTCGTCGAGGCGCGCACCCCCGGCCGCGGGATATCCATCATCGGCCAGCCGCCGCTGCCGGGGCCGGACGAGTGGTGGCGGATGGGCGACGTCGGGCGGATCACCGAGGAGGGCTCGCTCGAACTGCTGGACCGGGTCGCGGACCGGGTCGACGGCGTGCCCAGCCTGCTGCGCATCGAGGATCAGCTGCTCAACCTACTGCCGCAGCTGGTGGAGGTGGTGCTGACGCCGTACCCGCACCCGCGGGACGGGCTGCTGGCCACCGTGTGCACCGCCGACGAGCTGCCCCTCGACCGGGAGTTGTGGGCGAAGGCGGCCGAGATGGCCGGCCTGCCAGCCGGGACTCCCGTCGTCCAGCGCCGCTGGGACGAGCTGCCGATGACCGGCTCGTGGAAGGTGCGCCGCCACCGGATCGGTCCGCTGATCGAGCAGCGCAGATCCGCTACATCAGCAGCCAACCGCCGTCCACGGCGAGGTTGACCGCGTTGACCGCGCGGTTCTCCAGGAGGAAGACCACCGCGTCGGTGACGTCGTCCATCGTGGTCAGCCGGGCGGTGGGAGTGTGGCCGCGCACTGATTCGAGGTGGTCGGTCCTGCCGGACCAGTAGGGGCTGTCGCCGACGATGCCCGGATGGATGGCGTTGACCCGGATCGGGGCGAGCTGGACCGCCAGGGTACTGATCATCGTCGCGACGCCGCCGTTCACGGTGGACACGGTGGTCGAGCCCGGATACGGGCGCTCCTTGGCCTGGCCGCCGAAGACGAGGACCGAGGCGTCGGGCGTGAGCCTCGGCCGCAGGGCGTGTACGACCTCTGTGTAACCGACCAGTTTCAGCGTGACCAGGCGGATCGCCGCCGCCACGTCGTAGTCGCGCAGCGGGTTGTCGTCGCGCTCGATCGCCGCCAGGACGAGGCGGTCCACCTGCCCGACCCGCGCGAGCGCCCCGGCGAGGCCGTGCGGCTCGGCCAGGTCGAGCGCCAGCCCGCGGACGGTGGGTCCGAGCTCTGACGCCGCCTTCGCGGCCCGGTCGGCGTCCCGGCCGCAGATCACGACGTCGCGCCCGGCTCGCGCGTAGTGGCGGGCGACCTCGCGGCCGAGTCCCGCGGTGCCGCCGATGACGACGACGCTGGCGCTGGGCATCGCTGCTCCTTGTTGTTCAGTGCTTTGTTATTCAGTGCTTCGGGCTTGGCCGGGGCTTTGTGTGCGGCTGTCGGCTCGTGCGCCGCTACGTGTCGGCCGATCCTGCGCCGCGGCCCCGGCCGAGTTCGAAGAGGCCTGGTTTCTCAGGTGCTCCCAGTCCCGGGCGAACCGGTACGAGTGCCGGCTCGGCGGCTGCGGCGCCTGAGTCTCCAGCCAGCGCAGCGGGCCGCGGCCGAGATTGCGGAAGCCGTGCACGCAGCCGACGCCGGCGAACGCGATGTCGCCCGGTTCGAGCTCGTAGCGCTCGCCGTCGAAGATCCCCTCGGCCCGGCCCTCAAGGAAGAAGTACGTCTCCTCGAACGGGTGGTCGTGCGGCCCGGCGACCCCGTCCGGCGCGTACTGCACCATGAACATCGTGCTCAGGCGGGCGCCGAGGTCCGCGTCGAGCATCATCTTGACCGTGATCCCGCTGTAGACCAGCAGGGCCGTGCGCATGCTCGCGGACACCGCGAGCAGCTCCTGCGACTGTTTCCCGGCGTCCATGTGCGCCGGCTCGAAGTGGCCGAAGTCGCGGGTGCGCGGGTCGCGCACGTCCAACGGGGCCGGCTCGGTGCGCGGGAGATCGGGCACTGCGACGGTGTCCCGCCCGTAGCGGGACCTGGGTTGCGGGGCGAGCATGCGTGCCCAGCGCGCGGAAGCTGCGCCCGCGTTGCGCCACGAGTGAGGCAGACCGACCGGGATCAGGCCGTAATCGCCCGGACGCAGCAGGTGCGCCGCGCCGGGCGTCTGGAGCACCGCCTCGCCGGAGAGGATGAAGAAGCCCTCTTCGAAGGACTGCGTGCGCGCCGGAATGCCGGCGCCCGAGGCCATTTCGCAGAGGCCGAATTCGGTGTGCACGGCCGCGGGCGTGCCCTCGCCGAGCGCGGTCCAGTAGCCCGTGCCGGGCGAGACGGCCGCGAAGTCCGCCTCGCCCGCGCGCCGCACGACGTGCGTCATGCCGGCTTCTTCGCGTCTTCGACCTGGCCGAGCAGGTAGTCGCGGGACGATTCGACCAGGTCGCGGGCCCGCGCGGTGTTCGCGAGCAGCCGTCCGGCCCGCTTGACGACCGCGCCGTCGACGATGACCGTGTCGACGTTGGACACGTCCGCGCACAGCGCCACGGCGGCGTACGGGTCGTGCACCGGGGCGATGTTGATGGCGCGCGCGTCGATCAGCACCACGTCGGCCCGCTTGCCCGGGGCCAGTGTGCCGGTACGGGATTCGAGGCCTGCGACGTGTGCGCCGTTGACCGTCGCGATCTGCATCATCTGCCGCGCGGTCAGCAGGCCGCTGGCCGCCTCGTTGCGCTCCCAGAAGACCGCGTTGCCGCGCGCCCGCTCGGCGGCGAAGGCCGCGCGGATCTGGGTGAACATGTCGCCGGGCACCGTGGTCACCACGTCGATCGACAGGCTCGGGCGCAGGCCGTGGTCCATCGCCGCGACGACCGGCGGCCAGCCGTGGCCCATCTGCGTCTCGACCTGCGCGGCGATCGACACCGTGCCGCCGGAGCGCGCGACCAGTTCCCACTCCTCGTCGCTGAGGTGGCAGCAGTGCACGTAGGTGGTGTCCGGGCCGAGCAGGCCCATGTCAGAGAGCTGCTTGACCATGCCGAAGCGCCCGGCCAGCCGGCCCATCGCCACGTGCACGGTGATCGGGATGTCCAGCTCCCTGGCCAGCTTCCACTCGGCCTCGACCACCTCCGGCACGCAGAACCCGGGGCCGCGGGTGGCCAGCGCCATGGTGAGCAGCGAGTCCCCGGCGGAGAAGTAGGTTTCGCGCACCCGGCGCACGTCGTCGCCCGGGATCGCGATCGTGCTCTGGAACCAGTAGTCGGACAGCGACGTGTTCGCGCTGCCGTAGGCGTACTGCGCGCGGATGCCGGCGTCGCGCAGCGCCTGGACCGCCGCGTCAGGGTGCTGCGGCGTGTTGTTGATGTGCGACCAGTCGACGAGGGTGGTGATCCCGGCGTTCAGGCACTCCAGCGCCCCGGCGAGGTTGGAGTTGTAGACGTCCTCGGCGCGGTAGTGCGGCGCGAAGGTGTCGAGGATCTCCACGAAGTAGTCGTCCAGCGTGGCGTCCGGGGCGACGCCGCGGATCGCGGTCTCCCAGGTGTGCCGGTGCGTGTCGACGAAGCCGGGGATGACGATGAAGCCGGTCGCGTCGATCACCTCGGCGTCCGGCGTGGCGCCGTTCCCGGACAGGACGGAGCCGACCGCGGCGATGCGGCCGTCCTCGACGAGCAGATCGCCGCGCGGGAAGTCGCCGACGGCCGGGTCCATCGACAGGATGTGGCCGCCGCGTATCAGGAGTCTGTTGCTCATGGGCGGGTCCTAGGGAATGCGGGG